>JAFUWM010000065.1 GCA_017483425.1 Lachnospiraceae bacterium
ATATACGCGCTTGTCCAGATCAAAGCAGGATTTCATGATCTCATTTCTTTTCTCCGCGGCCAGATCATTTATGAGCACAGCCTCATGATCCTGTATCCTGTCCATGATATCCGCTGTACTGTACTCATCGGCAAATATCGTCTCGCTTACGTGGTACTTAAATGACAGATTGTTCATCTTTGAAAAAAGTCCGTTTTTTCTGCCGTAGATCTCTATGATATCTATAGGAGGGAAAAGTACCCGGTACAGGCGAATCATAAGCACTGAGACCGTCACCATGATCACGCTCTGAACCAGCCAGAGTACAGCGTACTCTCCAAGGAAATCCTTCCACAGCCTCCACCATCCCGTGACTGCCATGGATACAAAGGTCTCGGCGAGATCCGTCATGAAGAGTGTCATGACCTGCGAAGCCGCTATATTTGAGGTGCGCTCCACGCCGATCTTGAAAGCCCTTATCCACTGTCCTATGATGAAATAGATGGAGAGATAGATGATGAGGGACATCCCCCGGTTTCCGGGTCCCCTCAGATGGGTGGTCTCGGTGCGGATTATGACAAATTCATCCACTGCTCTGATCCACACATACATGAATGTCCCTCCGGCTATGGCCATCAGGATCAAGGCGCATATACCCCTGTAAAGATATTTGCCTTCAAACCGGGATGTCTTCATTGCTACACCAGATAACTCCTTATCCTGTCAAAGAATCGGTTCCCGCCGTCACCCATCCCAAGTATGAGTACATAATTCCTGGCATCATCCTTCATCCGGCTGACTCCCTGTATCAGAGGTTCATCTCTTCCTATATAAATAGGAATCTTTTTATCAAGGCAGTGCCTTATGATATATTTCGTCGTTTCATCCTGCCTCCCAACAAGCACCGCGTCATACTGCGCCGTCAGCTCGAAGAGTGCCGTAAGGCTTGTCATACCTCTGTCTCCCTTTCGTACCTCAGCGACCTTATATCCGTCTATGAGATATCCATTCTCAATGCTGTCATCATCGGCAAATACTATCATACGTCCCGCCACATGGATACGCCTTGTCACCAGATCCGTAAGCAGGGCATATATAAAAATCAGGATGAACTGGACAACCGTCGCGTCAAAGATCGGCCTGCGCGCCACCATATGCTTCGCCGTGAGACTCAGCTGCAGATATGTGATCAGGTTTACCGCAAGTATGACACCCCACTGCCTTATGATGATATTTCCCGGCCTTACCCTTCTGTATCTGAAGCCTCCCGCAAAATACATGATAAGGCCTGTCATAAGGGCATATACCGCCATGAGCACAAACTTGCCTACACCCAGATACTCAGGATATCCGGGTATGCCATGCGTATAGCCTATGCGCCAGAAATAATAATAAACCGCAGTCAGCAAGGCGGTTTCTGTCAGTGCTAATATATATATATAATATGTTCTCACTTTTTTCATCATAATCTACACCTAGCAATTGTCTGTAACCAATGATTTTACCACAAACAGCGAAAACTCGCAAAATGGAAGATTTCTGGTTGCTGTGCGCTGAATTGTAATGATTCTTGCGGCATTTGGGTAAAAGGTATATACTATCACGGAAATGAGCAGAAAGCTTAAGAAAGAGAAGTCAATCGAATACGGGAAGTCACAACTCCTCCTGAGCATCATCAAAGGTATTACTGATATATACCTTTTTCTCCTTATATGTATTTATCCCCTGGTGATACAGCCCGGATATGGTAATACTTCATATGTAAAGTATAATTTTCTGATAGGAATCTCATATGCCATCAGGATCGGCGTATTGCCGATTCCGACATATATCCCCGTAGTCCTGATCCTCGCGCTGATAGGAATAATACTCTATATCCGTGAATCCGGGAAAACTGTCATCACTTTTATCAGAGAGATACGTCTCTCTGCTACTGATATAGCCGCTCTGGTGTACACTGCCGTACTTTTACTTTCCTCAATTATATCCTCCTATAAAGATGAGATCATATGGGGGTATCCGACCTGGAATATGGGACTTGCTTCCCAGTTCCTTTTTGTCGCTCTTTATTTCATAATCTCAAGGAGCTTTGATATCCATGATCTGGAGTTTTTAACATACGGAGCGCTTTTCACATCGACTATCGTATTTCTTATACAATTATGTCAGCTTTTCGGCTTCAATGTATTTCACCTGTATTCCGGAGAGATAGTGAGGTCTTATATCTCAACCATGGGAAATATAAACTGGTTTGCGTCATATATCATTATATTTTTTACTATCGGATTTTTTATCGTATGGTTTTTTGACAGATCCACGAGGATCTATAAGGTGGGGCTGGTATACCTCATTATAACCTCCATCTCACTTGTAACCCAGGGTTCAGACAGCGTATATGCCGGCCTGTTTGCCGCTTTCTCCTTCTTTTTACTGTGTTCTTTTGGCAGCAACAAGAGACTTGCCCGCCTGCTCGAAAACTTTCTCATAGTACTGCTCAGTTGGCGTCTTATCGGGTTTATCCTGATATTAATGAAGGACAGGATCCCGGAGCTTCAATTCATGTCCGCTTTCATGTCCCAGAGTTCGAAAATGTGGATCATCATCGCAGCCATAACGCTGCTGTATCTGCTTGTCCGGCGTAGATCCTTACAGGGTGAGGGATATTCTGAAAAAAAAGCCCGTTTA
>JAFUWM010000066.1 GCA_017483425.1 Lachnospiraceae bacterium
CCTTCGGTATCAGCTTCAGCTTCCCGAAGCCCTGCACATCATCTACATGAAACAGACACTCCGGCTGCCTGTCATGGATCAGCTTTCCTATCTCATGTACTGGCTCTAACGCACCGACCTCGTTATTGACATGCATTACCGATACAAGCACTGTCTCATCACAAAGCAGTTCTTCAAGCTGTGACATGTTTATATGCCCGCTGCCATCCACTTCAAGTCGGTCCACTCTCGCTCCGGCATCTTTAAGATGCGCCGCTGCCTGTGCCACGGCCGGATGCTCTATACTCGATATTATGATATGGTTTCCCCGCCGTTTATTCGCCTGATACGCTCCGATAAGCGCCATATTATCTGATTCGGTTCCGCCTGACGTGAATATGAGCTCGCTTTCCCTGCATTTTAATATACGCGAAAAGTTCTCCCTCGCCTCACGTATATACTTCTCCGCCTCAAAACCTTTGCTGTGAAGGCTTGCCGGATTCCCGTAATCCTCAAGCATTATTCTGCTCATTAATCCGGCTGCTTCCTTATCAACCCTTGTAGTTGCAGAATTGTCCAGATAGCATTCCATTGTGTTCTCCCTTTTCATGACCTATCTTCAAATATTATTATATCACTCTGCCGTCTGATAGTTCCTGTCGCTATGTCCCCGGCATGATATCTGTCCCCGGCCGCACAGACCTTTATATATTCTCTGGTATAGCCTGTCATGTACGTCTTACCTGCAATATCCTCAGTATCCTCAAATAAAACCTCAGATACTACTCTCTCTGATATATGCCTGTCCTCAAACTCTGATTTCTTTCTCTTATTTATCTCAAGCAGGACATTTGATCTTTCATGCTTCACCTTCTCGGGAAGCTGTCCTTCCATACGGTCGGCCGCGGTTCCCCTGCGTCTGGAATACTTGAATATATGCGTTTCATAAAATCCAACCTTTTCAACAAAGTCGACGGTTTCCCTGAATTCTTCCTCTGTCTCACCCGGAAAGCCGGTGATAATATCTGTCGTCACGGCAGGATCATCGAAATGATCTCTCAATATATCGACAGCCTGTATGTACTCCCCTGTCGTATAGTGACGGTTCATCCTTCCCAGCACGGCATCTGATCCGGACTGGAGGCTCAGATGAAAATGAGGACAAAGCTGCTCTATCCTGCTGAGACTCCGGGCGAAATCCTCCGTGATAAGTCTCGGCTCCAGAGAACTGAGCCGTATCCTTTTCACTCCGTCTATCTCCGATATCTTTTCTAAAAGCCCCAAAAGATCCTCTCCGTCCTCCGGCCTGTCCTTCCCATAAGAAGATATATGTATCCCCGTGGGTACGAACTCCTTATATCCTTCACTTACGTATCCCTTTATATCATCCACGATCTCTGCTATGGGTCTCGAATGTATCCGTCCTCTCGCATACGGAATGATACAGTATGTACAGAACTGGTCGCATCCGTCCTGAACCTTGATGAAGCAGCGCGTGTGAAGTACTTCTAAATCCGAAATGTCCGTCTGAGCGCATGCTTCTCCCGCTTCCCTGCTTCCAAGATAGCTGTCAAGGATATCAGCTATGTCTTTTTTCTGCTCATTTACGACACAGATATCCACTCCTTCTGCCGTGACCTCTTCACTCCCGTGAGTATTTACATAGCAGCCCGCAGCAACTATCACAGCATCCGGGTTCGCAGCCCTTGCCCTGTGTATCATCTGTCTGGATTTCCTGTCTGCTATGTTTGTCACGGAGCAGGTATTAACTATGTAGATATCCGCCTTTTGATCAAACGGTACGATGATAAAGCCTTTCCCTGCAAGGGTCTTTATCATCATTTCCATTTCATAAGAATTAACCTTGCATCCAAGGTTGTGGAAAGCAACTGTTTTTTTCATATAACCTTTATCTGTCGAAATAAGCTACTGCAAAAAGCAGAGAAGAATTCCAATATATTGA
>JAFUWM010000067.1 GCA_017483425.1 Lachnospiraceae bacterium
AAAAGAAAACGAGCAAAGCTCCTTGACCCACAGTCAGGGGCTTTTCCATATCCCTGTTTCCTCAAATTCCTTTGCCCTTTTCTCGGCCGATCCAGTGATGGCGGCATCATATCCCATGATCTTAAGAAGCTTTATGGCATTCCTGCTCTTTGCCTCGCCCTTTAAGAGCCTGTACGAAAACTTCACCGCGTCATCCTGTATATCCTCTTCAAAATGATAATTATCATAATATTCTTTCAGCATTTCCGTAAGCTCTATATCATGCGTGGCCGCAAAACAGATCACGTTATCCCTTATAAGGCTCTTTAGTATCTCAGAGGAAGCCGCTATACGCTCTATCGTGTTAGTTCCTTTCAATACCTCATCCACGAAGCAAAGTACCGGGGCTTCTGTTTCCCCGGCATCTATGACTTTCTTTAAGGCCTTAACCTCAGCCATGTAATAAGAGCTTCCGGAAGCTATATCATCAGACACGGACATGGAGGACACAATATAAAACCTTGAGGTCGTACAGCTTTCGGCCGAGACCGTTGCTATGCTCTGTCCAAGTATGGCAGCAAGCGCGGCTGAGCGCAGAAACGTTGACTTGCCCGAAGCATTGGAGCCTGTTATCAATACTCCCTTATTTTCTGCATGTATATCAGAGCTTACGGGCGAATCAAGCAGCGGATGATATAGTCCTGAAGCACTAAAGCATATCGCTTCTTTGTCCCCGTCCGACACATATTCCGGTCTGCACCAGCAGGGAAGGCTCCGTCTGTAATCCGCGGCTGCAATAAATGCATCGATTTCACCAAGCGCCTTATACATGCTTAAAATATCATCCCTGTGGCCGGTAACCCTTCTCTGCATTGAGTTAAACTTTATGATATCAATGTGGAAGAATATCCTGAGATAGTCCAGAGCCATATTGAGTATTCCGCCGGTAAGCCCTCTCCCGCCTGTGACAATGAAGCTTCCCCTGGCAACCGTTTTAAGTTCCCGGACCGCAGTCCTCATCTCCCTGCGGTATGCCCTGTCCTCGTCATCTTTGACCTTAAGCATGGACTCTGCGGCATGACAGGCTTTTATTATATGCGAAAAACATGCGATATACTCCCCTATCTCCGCCTTTCTCTTAAAATATACCGGAATATTTACAACAAGAGCCGCAAGGAAAATAAGAAGCCCGACAGTCGGCGACACAAAGATCATTACTATTGAAAACAGAGCAAACAGCGCGCATAGTATGTGGATAAGGCTGCTCTTCGACTGAAGGTCTGAAAGCTTTGCCAGTGATACCGATACAGGCTGCTTTATATCATTACCGATACCGCTTAGGATTTTACGATATTCAAGGCTTAATTTCTCATCCTTATCAAAGGAGCTTATAAGAGCGTCCCTCCTTAAAAGCTCTTCCCTGTCAGAAAAAGGCTCACGCAGCATAGCGTAAAGCCTCTCCTCCCCCGCAAGCGAGGCGCAGGTGTCAATACGGGCAAAGACCTGATCCATGTTCATATCATTCCACGTCTGGTCAAATATTGCTGTATTGATGTTTTTACCGGTGTCAGCAAGATAAGCATCCTTAAATCTTTCAAGCTCACCCGGGGCATACGTTCTGAGCTCTTTCATGCCTCCGACATTCCTTTGATCACTTCATTGACCTTTTTATATATCACGCCGGGATCTTCATTGATGTGAAACCTTCCGTCCTCATACAGTATCTTACCGGCTACCATCGTAAGCTTTATATCAGCCTTTGACCCGGAATATACGATATTCTTCGTGATATTGTTTACAGGCTGCATCTCGGGCTTTGACATATCTATCATTGTCAGATCAGCGTACTTTCCGGCTTCAAGGGTATCCGAATCATTAAGCCCCATGGCCTTTGCCCCACCCACTGTCGCCATATAAAGCACATCGTTTCCGTCAACTGATGAAGCGTCATTATCCTTAAGCTTTGCCAGTCCGGTCACAAGGAACATCTCCCTGAACATATCAAGGCAGTTATTACTTGCAGGTCCGTCCGTTCCTATCGCAAGCCCTATCCCTTCCTTCAGATATCTGGAAACCGGCGCAATGCCGGAAGCAAGCTTCGTATTGGAACCCGGGTTTGTGACTGCGTAAAGTCCCCGCTTTTTAAATATCTCTATATCATTATCGGAAAGGAAAACGCAGTGATATCCACCTCCTCCAAATTCAAAAAGACCCAGACTGTCAGCAAATTCCGTGGGAGTCAGGCCATATCTTTCCCTGCAGCCCTCTACCTCGGATGCTGTTTCAGAATTATGCCCCCATACCGGAGCCTTGTATTTATGGGCAAGGTCTGAAAGGGACTGAAGCAGTTCCTTTGAGCATGTGTATTCCGCATGGTATCCTAAAATATATGACGTGAGCGGATTGCCGTTATTAAGGTTCTCATACCACTCCTCCTGCAGCTCGACCGACTGTGAGAAGTTATTCATCCCCCCGACCTGCACGCATCTGAATCCGCACTCCTCTGTGGCCTTTGCTATAGTATAAGGCTTTAGGTACATATCAAAGCAGGCCGTGATCCCGCTTGTAAGATATTCCATTACAGCAAGCTTCGTACACCAGTAGATATCATCATCGGTAAGCTTTGCTTCCCTTGGAAATATCGCTTCACCTAACCATCTGTCGAGGGGAAGATCATCCGCAAAGGATCGGAGGAACGTCATCCCGCTGTGGGTATGCGCGTTCTTAAAGCCCGGCATAAGCAGGTTTCCTTTGACATCTATCTCCCGGTCGTACGGCGATCCCTTTATCTCTCCCCCGGCATCGCCCACATAGGATATCCGCTCACCGTCCACAGTAAGAACTCCGTCTTCTATGACATCCTCTCCGTCTTTCATGGTGAGTATTCTTGCGTTATAAAATCTTATCATGCCCATATCCATCCTTTCATCTGCTGCCCATGACCGTCGCGATAGCCCTGTCGTACGGCGGTTTCAGTATTCCCCTGTCTGTTATTATCGCCGTTATAAGCTCATGATCCGTCACATCGAACGCAGGGTTATAAAATTTCGCCCCCTTGGGAGCCATAGGCTTCTCATACCACATAGTCCTTATCTCATCAGGCTCTCTATACTCTATTTCTATATCATCCCCTGTAGGCATCTTCACATCGATAGTGGAATAGGTGCCCAGCACATAGAAAGGTATGCCGTAATGCTTTGCGAGTATCGCGACCCCCGATGTTCCGATCTTATTTGCCGTATCACCGTTTGCGGCTATCCTGTCACAGCCGACCAGTACCGCCTGTATCTTCCCCTGCTTCATGAGGAGGGATGCCATATTGTCGCAGATCACGGTCTCGTCAACTCCCGCATTCACAAGCTCGAACGCCGTCAACCTCGCCCCCTGCAGAAGCGGCCTTGTTTCATCAGAGTATACGTGGAAAACGTATCCTCTCTCACGTCCCAAAAGTATGGGGCCAAGCCCCGTACCGTATCTCGTGGTCGCGAGCGCTCCGGCATTGCAGTGGGTAAGGATTCCGTCGCCGTCATGCAGCAGGGATAGTCCGTACTCCGCGATCCTCATGCACATGCCGATATCTTCCTCATGGATGATCACGGCCTCATCAAAAAGCCTGTCCGTTATCTTATCGGGAGTGAGCCCCGAGGACAAGCCTGTATCCATGAGCTTAAGCTGGCGCTTAACGGCCCATGAAAGGTTCACGGCAGTAGGTCTTGAGGAATCAAGATATGCGGCATCTGACCGTACTTTTTCGGCAAAATCCTCAGGATCAAGCTCCTTGTATTTTTCCGCAAGCACCGCCATGCAATATCCTGCGAATACCCCTATGCAGGGCGCTCCCCTTACGGCAAGCGTTTTTATCGCGTCATACATCTGATCAAGTGAATTAATATTAAGATACACCACTTCATCAGGAAGCTTTGTCTGATCAAGCACTATGATCGTGCTTCTGTCATCCGAGAGCCTTACTGGATCAGTTTCTTTATACTTAAGCGACATCAGAACGCCTCTATCGACCTTGTGACAAGCTTCTCAAAAAGAGGTGCCGCTGCTTTACCGGCTTCTATCACCTCTTCACCTGTAAGCTCGTGATCCGCTATTCCCGCGGCAAGATTGCATATACATGATATGCAGCAGATCCTGAAGCCGCAATGGTTTCCGGCTATTGCCTCAACCACAGTACTCATGCCTACCGCGTCTCCTCCGAGATTTTTAAGCATCTGTATCTCGGTAGGCGATTCATAGGATGGCCCCGTAAGCTGTACATATATCCCTTCCTTTAAGTCTATGGAGAGCTCCTTTGCTGCTGCCCTTATCTTTGACTTAAGCCCCTCATCATATACATGTGACATATCCGGAAATCTCACGCCAAGCTCATCGATATTCGGACCGATAAGCGGATTCGGGGCAAAGAGAGATATATGGTCAGTAACCAGCATGAAATCTCCCGGGTTAAAATCGGATCTGATCCCGCCCGAAGCATTGGTAAGGAATAGTATCTCTGCCCCGAGCAATCTCATGAGCCTTGTGGGAAGCACTACATCCGAGATATCATATCCCTCATAATAGTGAACCCGCCCTTTCATGCAGACAAGCTTTTTGCCACCGATGGTTCCGAAAATAAAGCGTCCGTCATGCCCCGGAGCAGTTGATACGGGAAAGCCCGGTATCTCGCTGTACGGTATCTCACATTCAACCTCCATGTTCTTTGCGTAATCACCTAATCCCGATCCAAGGATAAGCGCGATCTCAGGCACGAAGTCCGTCCTGCTCTTCACATATTTAAGGCATCCCTGAAGCTTTTCATATCTCTGGTCCATATTCCCCTCCTCTATAAAATGCAGTTTTATATCTGACTCACACCGGTCGGATGCTGATACCGTAACCGCCCAAAATACGGGCGTAACGGTATCATGCTCCTTATTTAATAAACTCTATTATGTTTCAGATGTCATCAATCCCGTCGTCTATTGAATTATTCGGCATAGGATCATAATCAAAGCCTGCCTGGCTATCATCAGACTTATCCTCCACGCCTGACATTTCATTCATTCCCTGCATCTGCTGCGCAGCCTCTGCCTCCGCTCTTCTCTTCCTGCGTCTGGATCTCTTTGCATCCTTATAAGATTCATTGAACTCATCCAATATCTTCTTCGCCTTCCCGTATTGATTGCCGTTCACATATATGACGCAAAGCTCCTTGGCTCCGCCGTATTCCCGTCTCTTCAAAAGCGGTACCTTTTCCCAGCGCTCCAGATATGACACCCTGTGCCGCACAAGGATCGATACAACTTTATCCTTAGCCTTGAAATCAGTAGTCGAAAAAAGCTCTATGTCATTATTGTCCATTCCCAAAACTCCTTTTAATTAAGTTTGATATCAAAACGCTTTCTACATCCTGAAGCAGCTGCTCCATGGGTGAAAAAACGCAATACGATCAGAAGTGTTGTAATTTTACCATGATTATTGATTTTTATCCACAGGTCTAAGTTTCTGCAAATTCAAATCATTTTTTCAGTTCGTCGAGTTTGTTTTGGATGGCTTCTTTTACCATAGCCGCGATCTCGGAGGTTTTGCGATCTTTGTAGGCTTCGTACGGAATAGGATCCAGGAAATGTACTTGAGTGAATACAGGCTGGATGCCGTTCCTGCCAAAAGGAACATAGGAGTCAACAAGAGTTACGGGAACTATGGGGCATTTGGCTTTTAGGGCACATTTAAAAGCTCCCGCATGGAATTCCTGCAAATGGTTTTCATTAAAGGTATAGCCCCCCTCAGGGAAGAGAATATATCTGCGGCCTTCCCTGACCTCATCGGCGATCTGCATGATACCGTTTACCTGCGCGCGCATATCCGTACGGTCAAGGCGCACACCTTTTAACAGCCTTGTGACCTCATTTGCAAAAGGGAGATGCGAACGCTTCTCGTCTATCACCCATGTGCAAGGCTTGTCATGTACATGGATTATCCCGAGAACGTCAAATTTACCCTGATGATTGGGATACATCAGGTAGCCTCCCTCACTGGGAAGCTTATCCAGACCAAAGCCTTTCGTATGGACGAAAGCATTGCGCATAGCCTGATTTATCATATTACGGCCGATCCTGTATCTGTCCTCCTCGGTGAACTTGTCAGGATGCTGCTCGACATAAACAAGACGGAAAAAGTAATATACTATGAAGGGGAGCGATATTCCTACAACCCAGACCAGACGAAGCATGGCAAAGATCACGAAACAGGCGGATTCTGATATATCTTTTCATTTACCCGCCGAAGCCCCTTCTCAAGATTTATCTCTTTTTCCAGTATCATAACAGTAACACTCCTCTTCGTTTCACTATTCTATCACATTGAAATTCTAAAATCTATTGACGGTCAGATTTTAGATTGTGTGTAATTGAAACAGATTTTTAAAACTGTTATAGTACCTGACTTTCGAGTTTGAGATAGAAACGGATGAAAAAAATGTGATTTCCGTGCGTAATCCACAATCTAAAAATCGTATTTTCGTGCAAATATAGGTTTATAGAAATAGTGATATCGGTTGACAGATGGGCAGAGAAGCCGTAATATTGCCAGTAGGAGGATGCAACATGTTTAAAAGAAAAATATATGTTGAATTGAAGAACTGGAAAGAAGAAAGCAACGGGTCAACGGCTATTATGATAGAAGGAGCCCGACGTGTTGGAAAGAGTACGATTGTAGAGGAATTCGCCCATAATGAGTATGAAGATTATATCCTTATAGATTTCTCGGATGCAGATAAAGCCATTCTCGATAATTTTGAAAATATAGGTGATATGGACACATTCTTCCGGAATCTCTTTATTCTTACAGGCAAGAGACTAACGAAGAGAAAGGGCGTAGTTGTATTTGATGAGGTTCAGTTTTTTCCGAGAGCAAGACAAGCTATAAAACAGTTGGTAAAGGATGGACGGTTTGATTATATAGAAACAGGTTCTCTGATATCGATAAAGAAAAATGTAAAAGATATTCTTCTTCCGTCAGAGGAGGAGAATCTCAAGATGTATCCCATGGATTTTGAGGAGTTTTTATGGGCAATAGGCAACGATGTTTATATGGATGCCATCAGAGAGGCTTTTGATAAGAGAAAACCTTTGGGAAATGATATCCACAGGAAGATAATGCAGACATTTCGTGTGTATATGGCGGTTGGAGGAATGCCCAAGGCAGTAAGCACTTATGTTGATGGAAAAGACTATAAGGAGATTGACAGACAAAAAAGGGCGATATTGAGATTATATATTAATGATTTGAAGAAACATGATTCAGAAGAGGGTGATAAAGCAGACGCAGTTTTTAAATCCTTGCCCGAACAGCTTATGAACCATAACTCTGTGTTCAGACTATCAGTAATAGATGAAAAGGCC
>JAFUWM010000068.1 GCA_017483425.1 Lachnospiraceae bacterium
AAACCAGCTCTACAGTGGTCCCACGGCAAGAGAAAATGCCCTGCAGCAGTTAAAGGCAATAGACACTTATATTTCCGCCGAAATACGCATCATAGATTCAAACGGCAGGCAGATACTGGACAGCCGTTCATCCGATAACGTAGTCTTTGATGACTTCGATCCGGGCGCTATCGGCTCTTATTACCTTGTAAGTGATTTTTACGGCACCTACAGCGAGGATCATCTTTCCATTTTTTATCCGATCACAAGCCGATACAGTGTCAGGGGGTATGTGGTCATACAGATGCCCATGTCAGACCTCTATGCTTCTCGTGACAGGCTGCTTAATATTTCTTACCTCACCATGCTATTCATGTACTTGTTGTCACTTCTTGTGCTTGTTGTATTTACCTATGTCGTCTATATCCCGGTACGCCGCATCACTACCGCGGCGGAGGAATACGCAAGGGGGCATTATGACTATGACCCCTCGGTTCATGGCAGGGATGAGATCGGCTACCTTGCCGAAACCCTCCACTATATGGCGTCAGAAATAGGCCGGTCTGAGGACAATCAGAAAAAATTCATAGCAAACGTATCGCATGACTTCAGATCTCCTCTTACATCTATAAAAGGCTATCTCACTGCGATGCTCGACGGGACCATCCCCCCCGAGATGCATGAAAAGTATCTCCAGGTAGTGCTTAACGAAACCGAGCGTCTGACCAAGCTCACAAATGGCCTCCTCGAGCTTAACTCCCTCAACACAATGGGAATGGTTCTCACGATATCGGATTTTGATATCAATTCCGTGATCCGCCAGATCTGCGAAACCTTTGACGTGCTCTGCCGGGAAAAGAAGATCTCCATAGAGCTTATCCTGTCAGGCGAGCATCTTTACGTCTCCGCCGATATGGGAAAGATCCAGCAGGTCGTGGCAAACCTTGTGGATAACGCGATAAAATTCTCGCACAAAAACTCGATCATAAAAATAGAGACTACAGAAAAAAGCGATAAGGTCTTTGTATCCGTGAAGGATTCCGGGATCGGCATCCCCGACGAAGCGCAAAAGCTTGTCTTTGACCGCTTCTACAAGACCGATCAGTCGAGAGGCAAGGACAAAAAAGGAACAGGTCTGGGTCTTGCCATCACAAAGGAGATCATACAGGCGCATAACCAGAATATAAATGTCATCTCCACAGAGGGCGCAGGGTCGGAGTTCATATTCACGCTCGCAAAATCCAGAATATCGGAAGAGGAATAAAAGATTGAGGAAATATTCTATTCTTAAGATACGCCTTATGAGACGATTAGGGAAATCGTCTCATAACCCGATTTCATCGGGTACGCACCTTCGGTGCTAGGAAAATACGGATTCGAAACTCCTGATGGAGTTTCAAATCCTATGCCGGTAACCGGAATCGAACCGGTACGGGTATTACTACCCACGGGATTTTAAGTCCCGGGCGTCTGCCAGTTCCGCCACACCGGCGTATCAAAGAATATACCACGAAAGACGCAATATTGCAATTTAAGTAATATCTCCATGCAGGACTATCGCGCTATGGGGAGGAAGCTCTATGTGCAGTCTCCCTGCCACCACATCTATTTCCATAGGTTCGGTAGTGTGTCCCATCCGGTCAGTCTGGATAAGCCTTTTCACCCAGCAAGTTCTGGGAAGCCCCGTCTTCCAGACAGACATGGCTTTTTCCACAGTCTTGTCGTTATTATTGATGGCTATGATAGATACTGCGCTGAGCGTTATCCTCGCATAAGAAAGATACGCGTAATCGCTGACAAGCTTCATGACTGAGCCTGTACGGAGCTCCTTATGCTCTTTGCGTATCCTTATAAGAGCCCTGTGGAAATCGATAAGCTCTGTATCTTCTTCGCCCCAGGGGAAGGTTCTGCGGTTGTCCGGATCGGTAAAGCCTACAACGCCGGCCTCATCGCCATAGTATATCGTAGGATTGCCGGGCCAGGTGAACTGCAGCAGTACTGCCTCACGGAACACTGACTTGTCAACGTTAAGCGCCGCTGCTTCCGTACCAAGATCGGATGCCCTTCCTACCATGTGGTTCGTCCTTGTCAGGAACCTGCTGTGATCATGGTTAGACAACTCATTCATCGCTACCGATATGGACGGCTCCGTGAAATTCATATATGAATGCGTCATTGCCGCCCAGAAAGCATCCGTATTTCCAAGCATGTTTGGTCTGAAATCGTCCGAATGCTTCTCTTCTCCCGTGAGGAACCATGTCACGGGCTCCATGAAAGCATCATAATTCATGACGGAATCCCATTCATTTCCCTGAAGCCACGCAGCCGGCTCTCCGTAGTGCTCCGCCAGTATTATGGCATCCGGATTTGCCTGTTTCACGGCCTTTCTGAATTTTCTCCAGAATTCGTGATTGAAATCCTCCGAGTGCCCAAGATCCGCCGCAACGTCAAGTCTCCATCCATCGCAGTTATAAGGCGGAGAGACCCATTTTGCCGCTATGCGAAGCACATATTCCTGCAGTCTCTGGGAATTCTCATAGTTGAGCTTGGGAAGGGTATCATGCCCCCACCAGCCGTCATAGGTATGATTGTATGGCCACTCCATCTCGGAATTATTATGGAATCTGAAAAAGGTGTGATACGGGCTGTCTTTTGAAACATAGGCTCCGGCCTCATAGCCTTCCTGTCCTTCGTATATCCTCTCTCTGTCGAGCCATTTGTTGAATGACCCGCAGTGATTGAATACCCCGTCTATTATGACCCTTATACCCATTGCGTGACATTTTGCAACGAGCTCCGCAAAGAGCTGGTTGGAGGCTTCAAGGTTTGCCCTGTTCGTCACGCGATTTATATAGCGGGTCGCCTTTTTATTATCCTGCTCTCCCTCAGGCAGCAGCATCCCGTAATCCGATACGATTTTACCGATATGGGGATCGATATAGTCGTAATCCTGTATATCATATCTGTGGTTAGAGGGTGAAACAAAGAGCGGATTAAAGTAGATACAGTCAATGCCGAGACTTTTGAGGTACGGAAGTTTTTCCATCACACCGGCGAGGTCACCTCCGTAAAAATGTCCCACATCCATATTGTAGGGGAGCTCGTCCCAGCTCTTTGCCTTCTGAGAATGATGGGATATATAGTTATATTCGTGATCCAGCACATCGTTTGAAAGATCTCCGTTTTTGAAGCGGTCAACGTATATCTGGTACATTACGCAGTTCTTGGCCCATTCAGGTTCCTTAAAGCCGGGTATAAGCCTGAATTCGTAATGCTTCTGCTCATCCCTCACCACGCCCCTTCTGTCATAAAACACCATCTGCCGCCCACTCTCTATCTGGAAGTGCCATCTTACGGGCGTATTATCCAGCTCGATCTCTGTTTCATAAAAATCGAATACTCCTACGGATTTTATCTTGTCCATAAGATGCTTCTCTCCGTCTATACAGAGAAATACATGGGTTGCGTTATTCCTACCTGTGCGGAACTTTATCCTGACTATGGAATACGGCTCCGGCTCCAGCGGTGACACGTAATCCTCTGTCACATCCGAAAACAAGGCCCTTGTATGCATGGTGGGTCTCATAGTCAGCATATATATTCTTTTCATCTCTGTCTCGGAAAGTCCCGAGACCCAGTCATAGGTCTGCAATAGTTTTCTCCTCTTATAGAAGCTTTACATAGGTGGAATCGCCGTCTTTTGTAAGCTGAAGACTGTCAAACTGCTCCAAAAACTTGGACAGCTTGCTTGCCCCGTAATTTCTCGTATCAAAATCCGGATATCTTCGGATAAGGGAATTTCCGAGCGTCCCGATATACATGCCGTTATCCTCGTCTCCGTTACGCTCAATTATGGATATTATCGCCCTCTCTATGGTATCAAGATCGGTAGAAGCCTCTGCGCCCGTATCCGTATTCTCCACGTTATCGTCTTTTTTCTGTCTGGTTTTTGAAGCCGCCGGCTTCTTTTTCTGATTCTTTTTGCCATTCTGCGGCTTGTTTGCCTCTTTATAAAGAAGATCCAGCACTTTGAAGTAGTCGCACGCGTTCCTGAGAGCCACGGGCGTTTTTGACTCGCCCATACCTACCACTATCTTGCCCTCTTCCTTAAGTGTAGCAGCAAGCCTTGTGAAATCAGAATCACTGGACACCAGTATAAATCCGTCCACATTGCTGCGGTAAAGGATATTCATTGCGTCGATAATAAGCGCCGAATCCGAGGAATTCTTCCCAAATGTGTTATTGAACTGCTGCATGGGAATAATAGAATAATCAAGAAGCTTGCCTCTCCATGTACTGGAGCTTTGTCTGGTCCAGTCACCGTAAGCACGTTTTATCGTGATATTACCGTAGTTACTGGCTTCGTTCATTATGAGCTCTATATACTTCGGAGCAATATTTTCGATGTCTATAAGAACCGCAAATCTTTTCTCTTCCGCCATATTTCCCTCCCAATAACTAGTATAGCGTTCGCGAAATAACTGGTCTAATGCGCAGAATGCTTGCTTGAGAGTGCGTGTCAAAAAACGTAGGCGTAGCGGGCTACGCCGAGGCTTTTTCGGCACGTGCTATCAAGTAAGCAGGCAAGCATTTGATCCAGTTATTTAAGATACGCTATACTAGATATTGTACCGAAATAAGGAAATAAGTGCAAGTTGTAGTATCACACAAAAACTGCCCTGCGAAAATCCGCAGGGCAGCATATAAAGATAATATCAAGGATCACTTAAAATATCTGTTGAGCAGTCCGTAGAAGCCCTTGCCGTGCCTTGCTTCGTCGCGGGCCATTTCATGTATTGAATCATGCAGTGCATCAAGATTTAGTTCCTTGCACTTCTTAGCAAGAGCGGTTTTTCCGTTAGTTGCTCCATTCTCCGCCTCAGCCCTGACTTTTAAGTTTTCTTTGGTTGATTCGGAGACGACTTCGCCGAGCATCTCCGCATATCTTGAAGCATGATCTGCCTCTTCAAGAGCTGCCTGCCTGTAAAATGCACCTATCTCAGGATAGCCCTCTCTGATAGCCTGACGGCTCATTGCGAGATACATTCCGACTTCTGTACACTCACCTGTAAACTCTGCACGGAGCTGTTCCCTGATCTCATCCGGAACATCCTTCGCTATGCCTATCACGTGCTCCGAATCCCAGTGAACGTCTCCGCTCTGCTGCTCAAACTTGCTTGCCGGCGCATGACATACCGGACACTCTGACGGAGGGTTATCCCCTTCTGATACATATCCACATACCTGACATACCCACTTCATACTCATTTCTCCTTTCAATATAAAAACATATGTAGAGAAATTATAACATATTAAATATCTTAAAAATAGAATATTTCTTCAAATTTTTTATCTAAGGCAATACATATAACAAGCGCCAGTTTTGCCGTAGGACTGAATTGGCCGGTTTCGATTGAACTGATGGTGTTACGGGATACCCCCACAAGCTTTGCAAGCTGCGCTTGTGAAAGCCCCTGCTCCGCCCTTGTTTCCTTCAGCCGGTTTTTTAGAACAAGCTTATCCCCCATGGTATTAACGTATTATCCTTGTAATATGCATGATCAGGAATATAGCGGCTAAAGCCAATTGTATCCCGCCGAATATCAGCTCATGCCTCTTTTTCAGCTTCATATATTTGTACAGCAGCATTGTCCCAGTCATCGAAAGATAAACTGCCCATGTGCCGTAACTAACCTGATCACTGAAAAAAGCTTCAATGATAATGATTACCGCGCAGACAACCCCGCCCACTGCGCAGGCTTTTTGCCCGGCTTTCGCAAAGACGTCTCTCTCCATTTCATCCTGATTTTGATTTTCAATCCGGCTTTTCTCTAATATTTCTTCTTTGTCCATAACACAGCCCTCTGATCTTTGCGCCAAGTTTACTTGTCAAAAACCATTATAACTATGCAAAGTAAACTTGTCAAGGTTGCTGTTCACCGCGTCGTATAGAATTGCAAATTATGGTAAATTATGGTAAATTATGGTAGAAATTATTAATTATGGTGAATTATGGTGAGAAACCTCAATTATGGTGATTTATGAAAAGCAATCCCTTTAGTCTTACTTTTGGAAAGCATCCTGAAAAATATATATCCCGCTATGAAAATACAGACATGATCCTCAGTACTTTCTCATCTGAGAATCCTTTAAGTCATACATATCTGATCGAGGGCGTAAGAGGGAGCGGAAAAACTGTGCTCATGACAACGATAAGCCAGCAGCTATCCGCAGGAAAAGAATGGATCATTGTAGACCTGAACTCCACAAGAGGTCTCATGGACGATCTTGCTCACAGACTATACGATTCCTGCAGTAATATTCCCAAATTGCTCGACAAAGGTTTTAATGTATCCATTGCCGGTGTCGGAATAGGGATAGGCGGCTCCGCCGGTTTTCAGGACAGCATAAGTATTATCACGAAGCTGTTATCCGCCGCTAAAAAGAAGAATAAAAAAATCCTCATAACCATAGATGAGGTGATGCATAGTAAAGACATGAGAGAATTTGCCAGCCAGTTTCAGATATGGCTGAGACAGGATTTTGATATTTTCCTTATAATGACCGGTCTATACAAAAATATGAATGCTATTCAAAACGATCCTGCTCTTACTTTTCTGTTAAGGTCGCCAAGAATAATACTGAAGCCCTTAAGCATACGACAGATCACAAGTCAGTATGAAGAGATATTTGAAATAGATGAACCCTCCGCCATGGAGCTTGCGGAAATAACCAAAGGATATGCCCTTGCCTTTCAGGCTTTAGGCACGCTTTACTGGGAGTTCGGTAAAGAAACCCCTCTGGATAGCATCCTCAAAAAGCTGGATGATCTCCTGGAAGATTTTGCATATAAAAAAATATGGGAGAGCCTGTCTGACGTGGAAAGAGATATTATCGGATGTATAAACACGGACAAAACAAAGGTTCTCACTATCCGTAATCAACTCTCCATGGCTTCCGGGACATTCTCCAAATACAGGGATAATCTTGTTAAAAGCGGCATACTGATGCCTGAATCCCATGGTTATGTTTCGCTTGCCCTCCCTCGTTTTTACGAAGTGACAAGGTTGTTTTAATCCATTCTTTCTTATATCTTCCCCTGTGATTTTAGTATTTCTTCTACTATCCCGACGCTTTCATAAACCATGGCGTCACAATGAGGCTTTTTTTCCAATCCTTTTTCATGATTGATACGAAGCAGATCCTTACAGTCTGTATATCCCTCATGATTGTCTTTTATCCTGTTTATAAAGTCCACTACAATCTTGGGATCATCTACTCCGTATAGCCCTAATGTCATAAGTCCGCCTGTGATCGCGCCGCAGGTTCCGGCAACCCTCATGCCTCCGCCAAAGTTAGCTCCCATTTTCATGGCAGTCTCAGTATCTACCCCGGCATCCTCCGCAAAAGGTACTATGACGGACTGCGCACAGTTATAATGCGGTGTGACTATGGCTCTCAGTTCTTTTGCCTTATCAAGATATTTACTCATGCTTTTGCCCCTCGTATTTCATCCATTAAGTTCTTTTAGCTTCGCAAGTCTGTCTATGGCTTCCCCGAGTATATCCTCTCCCCTTGCGAAATGGATCCTGATATACCTGTTTATTTCCTCTCTGAAGAAGCTTGACCCGGGAACCGCCGCAACCCCTATCTCCTTTATCATCCATTCGCAGAATTCCAGATCGGTGTATCCCGCAAAGCTTTCCATATCAAGGAATTCCTGTATATCAAGCATAATAAAATAGGTTCCCTGCGGTACATTATGCTTCAGGCCTGTCCTGTCAAGTCCCGAAAGAACAAAATCCCTCTTGGCGGTATACATAGCCCTGAGCTCGTCGTAATAAGTATCCGGCATCATAAGACCTGCTACCGCCGCCTCCTGAAGCGGCGCCGCTGCCCCTACGGTAAGGAAATCGTGGACTTTTCTGGCCGCCTCGACAACATTTTCCGGACCTATAAGATACCCCAGTCTCCAGCCCGTTATGGAGAAAGTCTTTGATAACGAATTACAGGTTATCGTGTGTTCAAACATTCCCGGAAGCGACGACATATATACATGATGATATGGCTCATAAACAAGGTGCTCATATACTTCATCCGTTACGACATAAGCGTCATACTTTACCGCAAGCTCCCCAATGGACATAAGCTCTTCCCAGGTGAAGACCTTGCCGCAGGGATTGGACGGATTACAAACCACTATTGCCTTGGCTCCGTCGCGGAAGCCTTTCTCCACAAGGCTTATATCAAAGTCATACTCGGGAGGAACGAGAGGAACGTATATGGGATCCGCCCCGCTCAAAATCGCGTCTGCCCCGTAGTTTTCGTAGAAAGGTGAAAACACCATGACCTTGTCGCCGGGATTGCATATGGTCATCATGGCGCACATCATGGCCTCCGTACCACCGCAGGTCACGACAATTTCCCTGTCAGGATCTATATCCCTGCCTATTGCCTTACCCTGTTTTGCAGCCAAAGCATCTCTCAGATTCTTTGCCCCAAAGGTCACGGAATACTGATGAGGTCCCTCGTATGCTGCCTTTGCCAGCGCATCAAGCATGGGCTTGGGCGGATCAAAATCAGGGAATCCCTGAGACAGATTTATAGCTCCGTATTTATTACTTATTCTGGTCATCCGGCGTATTACCGAATCCGTAAAGGTCTGAACCCTGTCACTTATCTGCGGCATTTTTTCTTACACTCTCCGTTATTTTAGTCCCATACCGGCTTTGGCAGCTTTCTCTATCCCGTCCCAGTCAAGCTCCACAAGCATACCCTCTATCTGTTTAACGATATCAGTATCCTCCGGAGACAGCTCATAGCTTTTCAAGTCCTGAAGCAGATATTCCATCATGCCGAAATCCATATTATGGGCGATCTCTATTATAGCCTGAAACGCATCTTTACGCATATCCTCTGAAAGCTCATCGATCACGTATTCCCGAGCCAGGGTCTCCGTATCAAGCAGCCTGTATCTGAATATGGCAATGAGCATAAAGGCTGTACTTATCGAATACCCCGGCATGGTCAGATCGTATATCTCAGTCAGCGGGATCAGCCTCATAAGCTGGATATATCTTCACTGCCGTATAATATGCTTCCTCAGACCGGCTTAAAAGCCCCATCAGGTAACCGATACTGTTTAAACGAATTACTAAATATGATTGTCATATAGTAATAAACCGATGTCAATAGATTTTTTCGATACCCGTATTTTTTATTGTTTGAAACGACCATATCATACGTGATAGAATGAGACTTACATATGCGGGGAACACAAAAGTGACATCAATAGTAAAAAGAATGATCAGCTTAATACTCATATTTTTCGTCTTTGTCTTTATCTGCGACAGTGACCGCGCAGAGCAGGGACGTTTTGTTCAGAGTGTCCAAAACGTGATCGAAGACAATGCAGTATCACTTTCTGCTGTATCCGCCCCTAAGCCTAATACCGACGCGCTAACCGAAAGCCGCGGTGATCGCACAAATATCTCCGAATTCAGGATCACGGGCAGGCAGGCAAAAAAAGCAGCCAAGTCATATGATACGATCATATTCTTACTGCTTATCGTCCTTATTATCATGACAAAAGACAGGTTTCTCCTGTCATCTGCCCCTGTCCCCATTTCAAGTCATACGACAATCCTGACATACATTCTGCGTCAGGACGGGAAAAAGTAGCTTTCCGGCTATTAAGCTGCCGAAGGATCTGACTTAAGAACTTCTTAACCATAGAAGTTCTGTTTTCGCATCATTTTTTCAAGGAGTAATATATGACAATTTCAAATGTTTTGGTTGTGATAATGGGAGTCCTTGCTCTTGTCGCTTTCGTTTGGTGCGTATATATGGAAAACAGCAAGGATGATAATGACAAAAAAGAAAAGTGAGGTTAAATATGCAGATAATATCAATCATTTTTTTAGTAGCGGTTTTAGCATTTCCGGTAATCCTAAGCTTTATGCTTAAGTGATCAGGGAGGGTACGGCAAATGGCAAATGAATACTTGGGTTATTTATTCTGTGTAATAATGACTATAGTTCTTTTCGGTATCATCTGGGGGCTTTCAAAAATAATATCGGTCTTTACCGACAGGATGCTTCCCGAGCCCGAAGAGGATCTCTGAAAACATACGAGACTGATCCGATCCCGGGTCAGTCTCGTTTTATTTTATTCTTCTGTCTGCTGTGATGATGTGAGATTAAGTACCCATCACTGTTTCTACTCCTCTATAAAACATAGTTTTATATCTGACTTACACCGGTCGGATGCTGATACCGTAACCGCCTAAAATACAGGCGTAACGGTATCATGCTCC
>JAFUWM010000069.1 GCA_017483425.1 Lachnospiraceae bacterium
AAAGACCATAGTACGTCAGCCTCTTGTCGCTACAGGAACAGCAGACAAGTTTGATGTGCTTGTAAACGTACAGGGAGGAGGATATACCGGACAGGCCGGAGCTATCAGACACGGCATATCCAGAGCGCTCCTCGAGGCGGATGGCGAGTATCGTCCTACACTTAAGAAAGAGGGCTTCCTTACAAGAGATCCTCGTATGAAAGAGAGAAAGAAGTACGGACTGAAAGGCGCAAGAAGGGCACCACAGTTCTCAAAGAGATAATCATTTCACAACGTATTATGCCTTTGGGCAATTACATACGGCTTATTACACCTCAGGACAACTGTCCTGGGGTGTTTTTATAGTTATTCGTTTTAAAACCAGGCAAGACGAATAAAAATATGATTAAAGCGAATAATAATTGACACAAGACGAAAAACGGAATAGTATTAGTATTGAAAGGGGAGGTCGCTATGAAATTTAATGAGGAAAAAAAACAGTCTATTATTATATATATGCTTGAAAAAATAGAGCAAAATGATGATAGAATTTCCAAGACCGTGTCTAAGGCTTTTGACGTAAATCAGAATACAATACATACATATATAAATGAATTGGTAGATAATAATATTATTAAACGTGTAAAACGAGGTAAATATGAATTAGTAAAAAAAGAGTATGAATATGAGCTTAAACGCTCAAAAGGGGAATTGGAAACAGATACTTACGCTTATGAGCATTGCTTATTTGAATTCGTAAAGGAATTTGGGCAAAATGTTGAAGCTATTTGGAGTTATGCATTCAGTGAAATGATTAATAATGTAATGGATCATTCGCAGGCTGAAAATGTAAAAATAATGGTGGAGCAAGACTACATTAATACGTATGTTGCCATTTTAGATGATGGGATTGGAATTTTTAAAAAAATAAAAGAACACTTTGGCCTTAGTTCATTAGACGAAGCTATTTGTGAATTGTTTAAGGGAAAACTGACTACAGATGTGGAAAACCATTCTGGAGAAGGTATTTTTTTTAGTTCTAAAATGATGGATGATTTTTTTATTGTATCCAGTGGTAAGATTTTTACAAATAATAAATACGGAAATAGTAGAATTATCGATTTGGCAGAGGAAAATATAAAAGGAACCGGAGTGTTCATGAGTTTATCAAACTTTTCTCATAAAAATCCTCAAGATGTGTTTGATCTATACGCTAATATAGATGGTGGTTTTATTAAGACAAAAATACCATTGAAAAATATATTTGATGCATCTCCAGTATCACGATCTCAAGCCAAGAGGGTATGCAATCGTTTAGATAAGTTTAAGGAGATAGTAATAGATTTTGATGGAATACAATGGATGGGACAAGGATTTGCCCATCAAATCTTTGTTATCTTTACAAGGGAACATCCGGATATACAGCTAATACCAATAAATATGAACGAAGATGTAACAAAAATGTATGTCCATGTTACGGATGATATAACATCAGAATAGAATATTAATTCTCTTTAGCACAACTTGAATTTATGCGGTTTTTATGCTTATGTGTAAAAACTGCATTTTTAACGGGGGTTATCCGATTCTATTGCTTTGCATTCTGCATCTGTTATAATATGTCGGATGAATATAAAGCATGTCGGCGTTATCTTCATATTGACTATGGCTGCTGTTGCGGGGGGATGCGGGAAGACAGAGTCCGCAGAGCCGATTGTGACAGCAGAAATAACAGAATCGGTATCGGAACCCGTAATAGAAATTGTTTCAGATGATAAAGCTCCCGAAACGGCGGAATCTATGCCTGCCGCGCTGCCGTCCGATGTCGGCATACATGAGGAATGCCTGTCGCTTATAGAGGATATAATCGAGACGGATATCCAGTATGGCTTCACAAGCGCGCAACTGGCAATTATAAAAGATGGCAGGCTTGTTTATGAGAATGCGTGGGGCAAGATCAACGCAGGTTCTGATATAGACGCTACAACTGATACTCTTTATGATCTTGCGTCTGTTTCAAAGATGTTTGGTGTTAACTACGCCATCCAGAAGCTTGTAACGGACGGAGAGTTAAATCTTGACGAAAAGGTGACGGATTATCTTGGAGACAGATTCGCAGATGATGTTGCAGAGATACATTATGATAAGGGCGACAATCCGGATATAGAGACGCAAAAAGTATGGAAGCAAAGCCTTACAATAAAGGAGCTTCTGATGCATCAGGGAGGCTTTCCGCCTGATCCCGCATATTTCAATCCACATTTTGATACGGAGGCTCAGGAGTATGATCCTGAAAAAACGAATCTTTTATTTGCGGGAAACGGAGCGGATGAGGAAACAAAAAACAATACGATAGAAGCGATATGCAGGACACCTCTCCTGTATGAGCCGGGAACACGTACAGTGTATTCGGACGTGGATTACATGATCCTGGGGCTTATCGTCGAGCAGGTCACAGGCAGCGATCTTGATACATACCTAAAGGAAACATTTTGTGAGCCGATGGGCCTTAAACATATGACGTATAAGCCCTTGGAGCATGGCTTTACTGTTGATGACTGCGCTGCTACGGAGCTTCATGGGAATACGCGCGACGGCGCGGTGTATTTTGACGGCATAAGGGAATATACCCTGCAGGGCGAGGTCCATGATGAGAAAGCCTACTACAATATGGGAGGGATATCCGGTCATGCGGGACTTTTTTCAAACGCAGCCGATCTGGCAAGACTGGCGGAGCTGATGCTCACCGGCAGATATGAGGACACCGTATTTTTTTCAGAGGATGTGATACGGGAATTTACGATGCCTGAATCAGATGAATATAAAAACTGGGGACTTGGCTGGTGGCGTCAGGGAGATATGCAGAGAACGAATTACTTTGGCTCTGCCGCCCGAGAGGATACCTTTGGTCATCCGGGCTGGACCGGCACGCTTATCATGACAGATCCTGAAAAGAAGCTGGTAATCGCTTATCTTACAAACAAGATAAATTCTCCCGTTACGGACAAAATATCAGATCCAAATAAGTTTGACGGAAACTGGTATACGGCTTCTACGCTTGGGTTCGTGCCGGAGATCCTCTATAT
The DNA here is from genome assembly GCA_017483425.1 of Lachnospiraceae bacterium. Lineage (GTDB taxonomy): Bacteria > Bacillota > Clostridia > Lachnospirales > Lachnospiraceae > NK4A144. The sequence continues at coordinate 3,066 of JAFUWM010000069.1, forward strand.
CGGAATGGACAGGGAGGAACCGGTGGATGATGAGCTTATGTCAGCAGCCCTTGAATTTAAGGCTGATGCCGAAGCCCGGATAACGAAAGGTATGCCCTCAGACCATCCTGCCAGACGGAATCTTGAAAGCAAGAAAGAGATATTAAGCCATCTTTCGGATCCGGAAGGCCTGAACGGATTGAAGAATACAGATGGAGATTAAGAAGGAAATTAAGAAGGAAATCAACATGAAAATAATACTTGCAAGCGCATCTCCAAGGCGCAGGGAAATAATGGAGCTGGTGGGGCTGCCTTTTGAGATTGATACGGATGATGTAGATGAAACCATAGAGCACGAAGCGAAGCCCTCAGAGTATGTGAAAGAGCTTTCACTGAGAAAGGCTCTTGCCGTTTCCAAACGGCATTCTAGTGATATTGTCATAGGCGCAGACACTATAGTTTCATGCGATGGTAGTATACTCGGCAAGCCCAAAGACACTGATGACGCGTACAGAATGCTAAAAATGCTTTCAGGCAGGACGCACTCTGTCTATACCGGGGTAACGATAATATATCCTGACAGTATGGCAGGAATAAAGAGGGATACTTTTCATGTGAAGACAGATGTCAGGATGTATGACAATGATGATGACCTTTTGCAAGGTTACTCGGAGTGCGGTGAACCTCTGGACAAGGCCGGAGCTTATGCCATACAAGGAAAAGGTGCTATTCTGGTGGAGGCTATAAACGGAGATTATTATAATGTGATGGGGCTTCCCGTGGCTGAGCTTTACCGCAGATTACGCGCTGCAGGGGTTTTATGAGTATGAACATTGTCCTGCTTGAACCCGAGATCCCTTTCAATACAGGCGCGATTGGCCGAACCTGTGTGGCGACAGATACGAGGCTGCACCTTATAAGACCCTACGGCTTCAGGATAAATGACAAAAATCTGAAGCGGGCAGGGCTTGATTACTGGGAAAAACTGAATCTCACGGAATACAAAAACTACGATGACTTCATTGAAAGGCATCCGGAACTGACTTCCCCTGAGGGGGTATCAAAGCTCTGGTACGCTACTACAAAAGCGCATCAAACATATGCGGATGTAAGCTACTCTCCGAATGATTACATTATGTTCGGCAAGGAAACCGCGGGCATACCTGAGGAAATACTTGCGGAGCATCCGGCCTCCTGCATAAGAATACCAATGTACGAGGAAGAACGTTCTCTGAACCTCTCCAATGCAGCATCCATAATACTGTACGAAGCATTACGCCAGAATGGATTTTGCGGTTTGAAAAAAGAAGGCGAACTGCACCGGTTGAATTATAAGCTATAATCAATCGAGAATTTATGAGGCAAAAAGATGGCGATGTGAAAAGTTATGGAAAGTTATGGAAGAAAAATAAAGTTATGGAAAGTTATGGAAAACCATAAATTGTTATAGTATAATGTCACAGAACCAACGGTTTTTCAAAACGGAGAACAGGATTGTATGACAAGATTTAAAGAAGAAGAAAACCCATATACTCTTCAATTTAGCTTCATTCCACCTAAATTCATTGAACGTCGGAATGACACGGATGCTATTATCAGTAATTATGTGCGACCGGTTCCGACATACCGGGGTATGTTCATAACCGGGGTAAGAGGTTCAGGTAAAACTGTGCTGCTGTCAGATATAAGGAACAGGATAGGAGCAATGAAAGACTGGATAGCTGTTGACATTAACCCTGAGACAAATCTGACTCATACTCTCGTTAGTAAACTATACAGGATATCGAAGCTCAGAACCCTTTTTATAAAGGCAAAGTTGGATTTTTCCGTTATGGGTTTTGGTGCGTCCATAGAGAACGCGGAAGCAGTGGCCTATAACGATGACGACGTTCTCGAAATTATGCTGGAAACGCTGAAAAAGAAAAAGATCAAGTTATTGGTCACGATTGACGAGATAATGTATAGCTCGGACGTGGCAAAGTTTTCACATGCGCTTTCTTCTTATGCCGGAGAAGACTATTATATATATGTTCTGATGACCGGATTAAAAGAGAATATTGACAAAATTAAAAATCAGCCATCATTGACTTTCTTGTATAGAGCCAAGGTCATGGAGATAGACAGTCTGAACACTACTGCGATCAGCGCTGAGTATCAAAAGACTCTTGCGCTTAAAGTGGAAGAAGCGGATAGGCTGGCTTTTGATTGCAGAGGATATTCTTTGGCTTTTCAGATAATAGGGCATGTTTATTGGGACGTTCTCTGCAGATATGAAAGCATAGATGACGCAGACGCTGTTGAAACTTCCAATGAAATAGATACCATTTTGGCGGAGTTGGCTTATGATAAGATTTTTGATGAGCTGTCCAAAAAGGATGCAGATGTGCTCAGGGCGATGGCTAAAATCGTCCGCAAGAGCGGGAGTGAGAGTGTTAAGGTAGAGGATATACGAGAGGCGGTCAATATGACATCTGAAACCTTTTCCAGCTATAGGAAACGTCTGCTTGACAGCGGAATCGTAGATGGGAAAACATATGGCTATCTGCGATTCCGTCTGCCCCGATTTGAAAACTATGTAAGGTTAAGGGAATAGCTTTTTATAAGCTTTAACGTACCATTAGCGCCCTTATCGCGTTCAGGACGCAGAGTATCATAACTCCGACGTCGGCAAAAACCGCTATCCACATTCCGGCAAGCCCCAGAGCCGAGAGCAGCAGGCAGATAAGCTTTATCCCTATGGCAAAGACTATGTTTTCCTTAACTATCCGCAGACATTTCTTTGCGATCCGTATGGCATCCGCTATCTTTACCGGATCATCGTCCATGAGGACGACATCAGCGGCCTCTATCGCGGCATCCGATCCCATGGCGCCCATGGCTATACCGATATCGGCGCGTGACAGCACAGGGGCGTCATTTATGCCATCTCCCGCAAAGGCAAGCTTTCCTTTTCCCTGCTTTGAGGATATCAACCGATCGACTATGTCCACCTTATCTGCCGGAAGAAGCTCTGAATGCACCTCATCTATATGAAGCTCTGACGCAACCTTGTCCGCTATCTTTGAGGCGTCGCCCGTTAGCATGACAGTCTTTTTGACACCGCAGGCTCTAAGTCGGTGGATGGCTTTTCCGGAATCAGGCTTAATGATATCTGATATTACTATATGTCCTGCGTACTGTCCGTCTATCGAGACATGAATGACTGTCCCGACGTCATCAGGACACTCTACATAGAAAGCTCCGACTGCCCTCATCAGCTTCGTGTTGCCGACCGCGATTTTTCTTCCGTCAACGGTCGCCTTTATTCCCTGTCCGGCTATCTCCTCTATAGCGGAAACCCTTGAACTGTCAGGCTCGCCGCCGTAAGCTCTCCTGAGACTTTGACTTATAGGATGTGTGGAGGCATATTCTGCGAGGGCGGCTATTTCGATAAGCTCTTTTTCCTCAATAGGACAGTGATGTACAGCATCGACCTCAAAGTTACCCTGGGTAAGGGTTCCGGTCTTGTCGAACACTACGGTATCCACTTCTGACAGAGTTTCCAGATAGTTGGAGCCTTTTACGAGTATCCCTGCGTGGCTTGCTCCTCCGATGCCTGCAAAAAAGGTCAGGGGGATCGATACCACCAGTGCGCAGGGGCAGGATATTACGAGAAATGAAAGAGCCCTGTATACGAAGCTTCCCCACATCGGATCAGCTCCCATGACGAACATACGGAATAAAGGGGGAAGTATGACAAGGACAAGGGCTGAATAAACAACTGCGGGGGTATAGATCCTCGCGAATTTTGTAATGAAATTTTCTGATCTAGACTTGAGTGAGGAGGCATTCTCCACGAGATCAAGTATCTTTGATACGGTTGACTCACCGAATTCCTTTGTGGTTTTTATCCGCAGAGGACTTGTGAGATTGATGCAGCCTGATATGACTTCGTCGCCCTCGATGATATTTCTCGGCAGGCTCTCACCCGTCAGGGCAGCGGTATCAAGTGTGCCTGAACCTGAGACTACTATACCGTCTATCGGGATCTTTTCACCGGGTTTTACATATATCACGGTTCCGGTCTCCACCTCATCCGGGTCGACCTGCTCTATGCTGCCGTCAGTTTCAATATTGGCATAATCAGGCCGGATGTCCATGAGCTCGGAAATATTGCGGCGGCTCTTCCCTACAGCGACACTCTGGAACCATTCTCCGGTCTGGTAAAACAGCATGACAGCTACGGCCTCGACATAGTCTCCGGTCTGACCGTTCAGATCCTTATATACAGCAAGTACGATAGCGCCCAGTGTCGCTATGCACATGAGGAGGGATTCGTCCATGGGCTGACGGTTCTTTATGCCCTTAAAGGCCTTGCGCAGTACATCATATCCTATTAAAAGATAAGGGATCATATAGAGGACAAAACGCACTGTCCCCCGAACCGGTACGAAATGCAGACCTGTAAGGAGAGCTGCAGCTGCAAGTATCCTGTACAGTGTCCGCTTTTGTTTTTTATTCATAGAAATATCTCACAGTCGTCTTCGACTTTTTTGCAGTTTTCAAGCACTCTTGGCATTACTTCCTTTGGATCGGCTCCGTCCTCGAATTCCACGTTCATCTTGAGCATCATGAAATTAACAACGGCATCCTTTACTCCCTCGGTCTTTTTTGTGGCTTCTTCCATCTTTGCGGCGCAGTTTGCGCAGTCAACGTCGATCTTATAACTCTTTTTCATGTCAAGACTCCTTTTCGCTCAATTATCTCTTATCATATAAAGATGATTTGATTTAACAATTAAACGATTGTTTAATTGTTATGTTTATATTATACTAATACATAGGAGATGTCAATATATAAATATGAAGCTGCCGCACGATCACGGAAATTGTGAGTGTTCTGAAAATCTGATAGAGAAAATGCCGAGCCTGGAGGGTTTTTCTATCGCGTCTGATATATTCAAGCTTTTGGGAGACGCGAACAGAGTCAAGCTTTTCTGGCTTCTTTGTCATACAGAGGAGTGCGTGACGGATCTCGCCGCCATGATGGATATGTCATCGCCTGCGTTGTCGCATCATCTTCGCTTCCTTAAGGCTTCAGGCCTCATAGTATCAAGACGTGAGGGCAAGGAGGTTTTCTACAGGAGTGCGGATACCGAGTTCTCGGACATGCTGCATCATATAATAGAAGACGTGGTAGAGATAGCCTGCCCGGATAAATTCTCATAATCGTCAAAAAGTGTTCACAAAACAGACACTTTGATATTCTATCATTTCAACTTATTAAATGAGGATGGGTGAATGCCTATGGGAGAAAAGAAAGAAAAGCATTACAGGCATGAGTGGAAGCATGAGATAACCTATGCTGATCTGTTGGCCATAAGGATGAGGATGAGTACGGTAGCTATACCGGATCCTCACACGGTGGACGGGAAATATCTCATACGGAGCCTGTATTTTGATAACAGCAAAGACAAGGCGCTGAGGGAAAAGATCGACGGCGTGAATATGCGCGAGAAGTTCCGCATCAGGTATTATAATCTTGACCCGTCGATCATACATCTGGAAAAGAAAAGCAAGGTGAACGGGCTTGGAACCAAGTACAGCGCAAATCTTTCGGCGGATGAGGCTCAGAAGATCGTTGACGGGGATATCGACTGGATGCTGGGCAGCGGAAGGCCTCTTATCGAGGAGCTTTACTGTAAGATGTGTTATCAGGGAATGAAGCCCATGACGATCGTGGATTATACAAGGGAGCCTTTTATTTACGGCCCGGGTAATGTACGGGTTACGCTCGACTATGATATACGGACGGGATTAAACAGTACGGACTTCCTGAATCCCGGGTGCGTGACGATACCGGCAGGTGATGCGCCTATAATATTGGAAGTAAAATGGGACGCGTATCTTCCCGATATCATAAGAGACGCCGTTCAGCTTAAGGGCTGCAGGGTGGGAGCGTTTTCAAAATACGCGCAATGCAGGATATACGGATGATAACATATAAAAACCAAATAAAAAATAAAGGAGAAAGAACATGACATTCAGCGACATTTTCAAATCAAGTTTTCTGGAGAACGTTACAAGCGTAAGCCCGTTTGATATGGTATTGGCCATGATACTGGCTTTTGCCGTGGGAGTATTTATCTTCCTTATTTATAAGAAGACATATTCAGGAGTAATGTTTTCATCAAGCTTCGGCGTGACCCTGGTTGCTCTTACGATGATCACCACATTTGTGATACTTGCGGTTACGAGCAACGTGGTTCTGTCACTCGGTATGGTCGGCGCGCTCTCTATCGTGCGTTTCCGTACGGCGATAAAGGAGCCTCTTGACATAGCTTTTCTTTTCTGGGCTATAGCGGCAGGCATAGTGCTGGCAGCGGGGCTTATTCCGCTGGCGGTCTTCGGAAGCGTGATAATCGGAGTGATCATTCTGATATTCGCTAACCGCAAGGAAGCAGCGGATCCCTATATCGTTGTCATACATTGCGACGGATCCGAGAGTGAGAAGAAAGCCTTTGAGTATCTTTCCGGCAAGACAAAGAAGTGCGTAGTAAAGAGCAAGACGGCACGCAAAGGCTCAGTCGAGGTAAATGCGGAGATAAGACTTAATGATGACAATACTGATTTCATAAATGAACTGTCAGAGCTGCCCGGAGTAGAAAGCGCAGTTCTGGTCTCATACAACGGCGACTACATGGGGTAATAAGAGGTTCGGGATACAGAGCGCATTTCTTGCTTGCAAGAAAATGCGATATGTATTCCGAACAATCCGTATCTTATAAGGAACAGGAGTATTATATGTCCACCAGCAAATACATCGACCGTATCTGCGTGATCATAACGATATGCGCTGTGATCCTTACCGCCGTTTTTATGAACGGGAAGGCGATAGGTATTCAGGCCATAGTTGACGAAGATGCGGAGAGTTACGAAGGAACTGAATATTTCACGGCAAATGACATGAACAGCTCATGGGATACGGACGGGGCGGTTCTCATCGACTTAATGGGAGATAATGCCACGATAGAGGGCAACGGAGCGTACTTTTATGATGGCGACCTTTATATTACAGGCGCAGGGAAATACGTGATCGGAGGAGTCAGCTACGGGAGCATAATCGTAGACGCTTATGAATCGTCAAAGGTATATATCCTGCTTGATATGGTGGATATCAACTGCAAGGATGATGCGGCATTCAAGGTTGAGCAGGCTGATAAAGTGTTTCTGACACTTGCGGAGGGGAGCAGCAATTATTTCACCAGCGGAGAGGAGTATTCTGAAGAAGCTCTCGCAGATGGTGTTACAGGAGCCATATTCTCCCATGATGACCTCACCATAAACGGCAGCGGTTCACTTACTGTGACAGCGGGATACAAGCACGGTATAGTCGGAAAGGATGATGTAGTTATCACCGGTGGGACGATCAGCGTATCGGCACCCGGTGACGGCATACGTGCGAATGACAGTCTGCGCGTCATGGAAGCGGATATTACAGTAGATGCGGGAGATGACGGCGTGGTCATAAACCATGAGGGCGGATACTTCTATATGGAGTCGGGAAGCCTTGATGTCACAAGCGCGGATGACGGATTCCATTCCGCCGGAGACGTGACGGTCGCAGGCGGTGATATTACCATATCCGCGGATGATGACGGCATACATTCGGATACGGCGTTTTCCATAACAGGGGGAACGGTCACGATCAGCAAATGCTATGAGGGAATAGAGGCGGTCACTATCGATATAGACGGAGGAGATACCCTGATCTATCCTACTGATGACGGATTAAATGCTAACGGGGGCTCGGGCGACATGTTCGGTATGGGCGGCGGAGGCTTCGGCGGCATGGGAGGTCACGGCATGAGCGGCAACTTCGTATCGGGAAATGAAGTCAGCGGAAATCGTGCAGATATGCAGGGTAAGATGCCTGATATGGAGTTCCCGGATGATTTTGATCCGCAGGAGGGATTTACCGCGGCCAGCGCGAATAATACCGCCACAGATGATGATACGGAGGAAGAAGAAACATATGTCCATATAAGCGGAGGAACGCTTACGATCATAAACGATTCAGGACAGGATGCGGACGGCATTGACTCAAACGGCGATATTATCATCACCGGTGGCACAGTCAGGGTGAGCCTTGTAAATAACGGAAACAACAGCGCTCTTGATTATGGAAGCGAATCCGGCGGTGTAGCGGAGATCAGCGGCGGAAATGTCATTGCATGCGGCAATTATTCCATGGCGGAGCAGTTTGACTCTTCATCAGCCCAGGCGTCAATACTTTATACCTACAGTGAAGGTGCCGAAGCAGGGACTACGGTGGCTCTTGAGGACGCAGACGGAAATGTTATAATGTCATATGAAGTACCGCAGACATTTTCTTCCATGAACATGAGCTGTCCTGAGCTTAAGGTGGGCGAAACATATCTGGTGGTCATAGGAGATAATGTAGAGGAAATAACCATTGATGAGATATCGGCTTCCTACGGCGATGCGGTAAGCGGCGGATTCGGGGGAAACATGAATTTCGGCGGTATGCAGTCAAGGGGTGATTTTGGCGGCTTCGGCGGACGCGGAGGCCACGGAAGACGCGGTGATTCCGTTTCATCTGATATGTCCGGGATGCCACCGGGCATGGATGGTTCCGGAAACGGAAATATGCAGATGCTTTCCGGTAACGGTGGTATGCCGGGAGGAGAGCGTATGGGAGAAAGCGAAGCGGCAGAAGAGGATGAGGATGCATCAGAAGCGTTTGTGGTGGCGGGACAATCCTTATCTGAGTTTGATTCGGATACTTGGGCGGCTCTTGCGGCGTCAATAGCTGCTCTGGCAGCGGGCATAGGGATCGCATTATGGTATAAGCGCAGACACAGGACATGAATACTACTCATTATATCAATCTGTCTGAGGAGACAGCTTCAAGAATAGAAAAGGACAGGGCAGATCACAGGGATAATCCCTGTCGTTGCCCGGACAGCGATATCATACGAAGGGATCCTTCGCACGATATCGCTAATGTCCAGAGGCCTGCTTTTGTAAGAGATATAGAGAAGATCATGAATGTACCTTATTATAACAGGTACTCTGACAAGACACAGGTTTTCTCGCTTGTACGAAATGATGATATTTCAAGAAGGGCTCTGCATGTCCAGTATGTCTCGAGGATAGCCAGAAATATCGGGAGGCTGCTGGATCTCAATATAGACCTTATAGAAGCCATAGCACTCGGGCACGATATAGGACATACGCCTTTCGGACATGCCGGGGAGAGCGCTCTTTCAAAGCTTTACCATGAGCGCACGGGCAGGTATTTTAAGCACAACGTGCATTCTGTCAGGGTGCTTGATGATATCTGCTGCCAGAATCTTTCTCTGCAGACGCTGGACGGCATCATCTGTCATAACGGGGAAATGGAAATGAAGGAATATAGGCCAAGAACGGATAAGCTTTCGTTTCCGGAATTTGACAGCATGAAGGAAGAATGCTATACGGATCAAAACGCTATTGGCCGGCTTATCCCCTGCACACTTGAAGGATGCGTCGTAAGGATATCGGATATAATAGCCTATATAGGTAAAGACAGGCAGGATGCCGAAAAGCTGGGTATATTTGATGAGACACCTGAGTACAGCCAGAAGAAGATAGGAACTACAAATGCCGAGATCATTAATAATATGATAGTAAATATCGTAGAGAATTCATACGGCAGGCCCTATCTGAAAATGGATGAGGATTATTTTGAAGAGCTGAAATCGGCTAAAAAAGAAAACTACTCCCATATCTACGGCAATGAAAAGACCGAGGCTGCATTTAAGAGCGATATAGAGCCCATGTTCAGGGAACTCTATGATGCCCTGATCCTGCAGGCGGAGGCCATGAAGCCTGATTCAGTCTTTGTAAGACATCATGTGAATTATGTCGAACGCATCACAAAGTTTGTGCACGTAGATCATAAGCCGTACCGGGAAAATACGCCGTATGACATGGTGGTCGATTATATAGCAAGCATGACCGACGATTATTTCATAGACCTGCATGCT
>JAFUWM010000070.1 GCA_017483425.1 Lachnospiraceae bacterium
CTGTCAAAGATACTGCCTGCCGCTTATGAGATACTCTCGGATGAGGGCGAGATGGTATGCCTTATCAAGCCTCAGTTTGAGGCGGGTCGTGACAAGGTAGGGAAGAAAGGTGTAGTCAGAGAGCCGGAGATCCACAGGGAAGTGATAGACAGCTGTATGGGTTATGCCGTATCAAACGGCTTCACAGTTTCGGGACTTGATCATTCGCCGATCAAAGGACCTGAAGGGAATATTGAGTACCTGATGTATATAAAGAAAAGCGTAAACGGCACCGGCACAGCTTCCGGATCTGATATGAACGTGGATGGAATAGTAGAAGCGGCTCACAGGGAGCTTGATCAAAAATGAGAAATTTTTACCTGATAGTAAATCCTACAAGGGATATAGGGCTTGAAGCGGCGCACAGGATAGAGACGTATCTTAAAGGCCGTGAGTGCAGTTACAGCATCAATGTGACAGCCGAGAGCAATGAGTACGACAGGTATACCGACAGCAGCTCGGTACCAAAGGATACTGAGTGTATTTTAGTACTGGGAGGAGACGGTACTCTGATACAGGCGGCGAGCGACGTAGCGGATCTTGGCATACCAATTCTCGGAATAAATACCGGAAGGCTCGGATATCTCACCGATGTCGAAAAAGAGGATATAGTTCCGGCACTGGAAGCCCTTATTAACGATAAATACCTCGTTGATGAGAGAATGATGATAACTGGCGATATAGTATCCGGTAGTCGTGTTTTGTGCACTGACAGCTCGTTAAACGATATCGTCGTACACAGGCAGGGCAGCATGCGTGTCGTCGAATATGAGGTGTATGTAAATAAAAAATTCTTGAAAAGTTACCGGGCTGATGGTATCATAGTCAGCACACCGACAGGTTCTACAGCGTATTCGCTGTCTGCGGGGGGACCGATAGTGGAACCCGGATCGAAGCTTTTTATCATTACTCCGATATGCCCTCATACCTTAAACAGCAGATCGGTAGTACTGTCTGCGGAGGATGAGATCTATATATCAACGGGAAAGAAGGATACGGCGGTTGCATTTGACGGACGCGAGGTTTCGGAACTTCCCATGGACGGCGGGGTAAGGATCACCAGATCGGAAAAGGTCACGAAAATAGTGAGGCTGCATGATGACAGCTTCCTCAATGTACTTCACAATAAATTCAAGGACATCGTCTGAAAGGTAAACAATGCTCATAAGTGAAAAGGTCAAGAATCTCGCCCTGATAAGAGAAGCTGAAACAGAATTCGGCGCAGGGCTTAATATCATAACCGGAGAGACAGGAGCAGGCAAGTCGCTTGTCATAGGTTCGGTAGAGCTCGCTCTCGGAGGGAAGGCAAAGAGTGATATAGTGCGCCACGGGGAGGACGAGGCTTCGGTAGAGCTTGTATTTGAGACGTCCTCAGATCATGAGAGGGAAGAGATTGAGGCCCTTGACATAGATATAGATGAGGATGATCTTGTCATAATGACCCGGAAGATCAAGGACGGGAGGAGTACGGCAAAGATCAACGGCAATACCGTCAATGCATCTGTGCTAAAGAAAGCGGCCTCTGTCCTTATCGACATACACGGGCAGCGGGATCAGATGGGCTTGCTCGCAAAGAGGAATCTTTGCAGGATACTTGACAGATATGCCGGAGAGGCGGTATCAGATCCTCTTGTCGCTGTAGGAGAGCATTACAGGAAATACAAGGATATAATGGATGAGATCGAGCAGGATATCTCAGATCCCGAGGAATTAAAGAGAAGACAGGATCTCATAAGCTTCGAGGTATCCGAAATAGAAAAAGCTGAACTTAAAAGCGGAGAGGACGAGGAAGTCGAGAGCAGGTATTCCCTGATGAAAAATTCGAAGAGGATAGCCGAGAGCCTGTCCGCGGCCTTAGGAGCCTTAAGTGAAAATGTGGGTGGAAATGCTTCTGATTATGTCGGAAAGGCATCTGAGAGTCTGTCCGGCATACAGGGAATAGATGATAAAACGGATTCTCTTATAGGTCAGATGTCAGAGGTGGAAGCTCTCATAGGGGATCTGTCGATAGAGATAGGAGACAGATTAAGGAGCATGGAGTTCTCTGACGAGGATTTTAACGAAACAGAGCAGAGACTTGATCTGATAAACCATCTGAAGTCAAAGTATGGAAAGACCATAGACGAGATATATGAGACACTGGATGAAAAAAAGGCGGAGCTTCAGAAAATAGAGGATCATGACAGCTATATAGAGGAGCTTAACGATAAGGCAAAAAAAGAAAGAGCGGCGCTTATAAGGGTCTGCGAAAAACTCTCAAAGATCAGAAAAGATGCGGCGGACAGGCTTCAGACTCAGATGAAGGAGGCTCTTTCCGATCTGAATTTTGAAAATGTTGACTTCAGGATAGATGTAAAGGGCGACCCGGAAGCAACCTCATCAAACGGATATGACACGGTAGCTTTCATGATCTCGCTTAATAAAGGCGAGAAGCTGATGCCGCTTGAGGATGTGGCATCAGGAGGCGAGCTTTCCCGTATAATGCTTGCGTTAAAGACCGTGCTTGCGGATACCGACGACATTCCGACGCTCATATTTGACGAGATAGATAC
>JAFUWM010000071.1 GCA_017483425.1 Lachnospiraceae bacterium
CCAATGTGCCCGCGCCTTCAAAGGTTGCTGCAACCATAGAAAAGCTTTTGAAAGAGGAAGACCCGGTAGTTCTCCACGGATATATGGCGAATGCGGGCTATCCCGATGTGAGAGCGAAGATCGCGGATTCTCTGAATAAAAGATTCGGCACGGCGTTTTCCGCGGATAATATAATGATGACGGTGGGAGCCGCAGGGGGACTCAACTGCGCGCTTAAGGCACTCTTAAACCCCGGTGATGAGGTGCTTACGTTCGCGCCGTACTTCGTGGAGTATAAAAACTATGTAGCAAACTATGACGGAGTGCTCATAGAAGTTGCTCCGGATACGGAAACCTTCCAGCCGAACCTCAAAGCCTTTGAGGCGGCAATAACAAAGAAAACAAGGGCGCTCATCATAAACAATCCGAACAACCCGTCAGGAGTCATATATCCTGAGAAGACCATACAGGCTATAGCTGAGATACTTGAGCGCAAGCAGAAAGAGTTTGGAAGCGAGATATTCATAATATCCGATGAACCTTACAGGGAGCTTGTATATACAAAAGCCGAGGTTCCGTATATAACAAAATATTATAACAATACGATCGTGGGCTACTCCTTTTCCAAGACACTGTCTCTTCCCGGTGAGAGGATCGGTTATCTCGTGATCCCCTCGGAAGCCGCGGATCACGAAAGGCTCTTTCAGGCAGTCACGATTGCTAACAGAGTGCTCGGCTTTGTCAATGCGCCGTCCCTTATGCAAAAGGTTGTTGCGGAATGTCTGGAGGAAAAGGCCGATATAGGATTCTACGCAAAGAACCGGGATGTGCTGTATGACGCGCTCAAAAGCTACGGCTTTTCATGCATCAAGCCGGAAGGCGCTTTCTATATGTTCATAAAGTCACCGACATCCGATGAGAAAGAATTTGTGGCGGAAGCCAAAAAAGAACACATACTTGTAGTTCCGGGATCATCCTTTGCCTGTGCAGGCTTTGTGCGGCTCTCCTACTGCGTGGCATATGAGACATGCGTTAATTCTCTTCCGGGCTTTAAGAGGCTTGCTGAAAGGTACGGGCTGTGACATACGAGGATAATATCAGAAAAGTGACCCCATACACGCCGGGGGAGCAGCCAAAGACCAAGGTGATAAAGCTCAATACGAACGAGAGTCCTTACCCGCCGTCTCCCAGAGTAGTAGAAGCAATGGAAAAGCTTGACTGGAATAAACTCAGGCTGTATCCTGATCCCGCGATGTCTGAGCTTACCAGATGTATAGCCGATCATTACGGCGTGAAGCCCTCCGAAGTTTTTGCGGGTGTCGGCTCCGATGATGTACTCTCGATGTGTTTCCTGACTTTTTTCGCGGGAGAGAAGCCCGTTTTATTCCCCGACATCACATATTCTTTCTATGATGTCTGGGCGGAGGTCTACCGTATCCCCTATGAGACAAAAAAGCTTGACGGGGACTTCAGGATAGTACCATCTGATTATTACGCGCCGAACGGCGGCATAGTCATAGCTAATCCTAACGCACCTACGGGAATAGGCGAAAACAGAGCGTTCATAGAAGACATTTTAGAGCACAACAGTGAGTCCGTTGTCATCATAGATGAAGCCTATGTGGATTTCGGCGCTGAATCAGCTCTTCCGCTGATAGAAAAGTATGAAAACCTCATAGTAGTTCGCACTATGTCAAAGTCCAGGGCAATGGCAGGTATGCGCATAGGGTACTGTTTTGGAAATGAAAAGCTTATCAAATACCTAAATGATGTCAAATACTCGGTAAACTCATATACACTGAATATCCCGTCAATAGCCGCGGGAAAGGCAGCGATTGAGGACACGGAGTACTTCAGGGAGATAGTCGGGCGGATCAAAAAGACCCGTGAGAACACGGCAGAAGAACTAAAAAAGCTCGGTTTTTCGTATTTTCCTTCAGATACGAATTTCATATTCGCAAAGCCGCCCGCAGGATATAAGGCAAAGGATATATTCCTGAAGCTTAAGGAAAGCGGCATCTATGTAAGACATTTTGATAAAGAAAGGATATCAGACTATCTCCGTATCACTATAGGTACGGATGACGAAATGCATATGCTGATACACACATTAAAGGAGATATTGCAATGACTTCGTTTTTTTCCACACTTACAGGACTGGGGCTTGGAACCAGATATCTGATCGTATTTATCGTATCAATGATACCGCTCATAGAGCTTCGGGGGGCTATCCCGATAGCAGCCGTGATGGGGCTTACAGATACGCTGCCGCATACCGTAATGGTATTTATCGTTGCCATAATCGGAAACATGATACCGGTTCCGTTCATCTATCTTTTCGCAAGAAAGGTTCTGGAATGGGGAAAGGATAAGCCTGTGATCGGCGGTTTCTTTACTTTCTGTCTGGAAAAAGGGGAAAAAGGTGGAAGAAAGCTTCAAGAGAAAGCCGGCAGAGGTCTTTTCGTAGCTCTCGCGCTCTTTGTAGGCATACCTCTTCCGGGTACGGGAGCCTGGACAGGCACGCTTGCGGCATCGATCCTTGATATGGAATTCAAGGAAACTGTTATTGCCGCAATGGTTGGCGTGCTTCTCGCAGGCGTTATCATGATGACACTTTCACTTGCCGGGGTATCCGCGTTCGGAGTTATCGCGGGATAAATATTTTATTCCATATATTCGTCTACAAGCTTATCGAATGTCCCGTCTTCTTTCATGTTTGTGATCGCGACATCGATAGCTTCTTTGAGTGCCGTGTCTCCCTTGGGAAGCGCTATGGCATACTCCTCGATACCAAACCCGAAGTCCTCACCATTCAGATCCTTTATCTGATCAGGGAAGTTCGCCGCGAAAACACCTGCGGGATTACTGTCCACTATGACCGCATCAAGTCTGCCATTTACAAGATCGTTGACCGCGTCAACCGCTTTATTGTACTGCTGGTCTGTTGCGCCCTCGATCTCCTCGATGATGAAATCTCCGGTGGTGCCAAGCTGGCAGCCTATCGTTTTGCCTAAAAGATCGTCATAGGTCGCGATAGTGGAATCAGCGGGAATAAGCACATGCTGTACAGCATTGTAATACGGCTCAGAGAAATCAACCGACTGCTGCCTCTCCTCAGTGACCGTCATACCGGCTATCGCTACATCCGTCTTTGATCCGATGGAAGAAACCAGCGAATCAAATTCCATATTTTCAATAACGACCTCGACTCCGAGCTCTTCACCGATAGCCTTGATAAGCGCTATGTCGAAACCGTCAGGCTGACCGTTGTCCCCTACATACTCAAAAGGCGGAAACTCCGCATTGGTTCCTACCGTAAGTACTCCGTCAGAGAGCGTTTCCGAAGCCACATCGGAAGCCGCCGCATTTGAATCACTCTGTGTCGAACCGCATCCCGTTACAAGTGCTGCCGTCATAGCACCCGCAAGGATCAAACTGATTATCTTTTTCATAAATAATACCCTCCTGATCCGGCTTAAAGCCTTATTACGATTTTAAGATAATATCACTACGCGAACTGTCTTTCGAGCTTATTAAAGTACTTTGGACAAAAAATCCTGCAGTCGTTTGGACCGGGGGCTTGTAAATATCCTGTCCGGAGTATCCTCCTCCATTATTATCCCCTCGTCTATGAACATCACCCTTGTGGCTACCTCTCTTGCAAATCCCATCTCGTGTGTGACTATGACCATCGTCATTCCGTCTTCGGCAAGCACCTTTATTACCTCCAGGACTTCGCCGACCATCTCAGGATCAAGCGCCGATGTCGGCTCATCGAAAAGCATGACCTTGGGGTTCATCGCAAGAGAACGCAATATGGCTATGCGCTGCTTCTGGCCTCCCGAGAGTGAAGCAGGATATACATCCGCCTTACCGACAAGATCCACGAGCTGCAAAAGAGACATGGCCTTTTCCCTGGCCTCATCTTTATTCATGAGACCCAGCTTTACGGGAGCCAGGGTAATGTTTTCCATTACGGTCTTATTCGCAAAGAGATTGAAGCTCTGAAAGACCATTCCCATATGCTCCCTGACCTTGTTTATATCGGTCTTTGGGTCTGTAATGAGCTGATCCTCAAACCAGATCTCGCCGGATGTCGGCTCCTCCAAAAGATTCAGGCATCTTAAAAATGTACTCTTTCCCGAGCCGGAAGGACCGATTATCGCAACCTTTTCGCCCTTATCTATTTCAGTAGAGATGCCTTTGAGCACCTCCTGACCATCGAAGGTCTTGTGCAGGTCTTTAACGGATATCACTGCGCCTCAACCTCCTTTCAAGCGCTCCCAGAAGAAGCGTGAGAATCTTTATTATGATGAAATATATGACAGCCGCGCCTATAAGCGGCATGAATGCCTCATATGTACGGCTCGATATCTGGCTCGCCGTGCGGGTAAGATCTGAAAGACTCACATATCCTACTATGGCAGTCTCCTTGATCAGTGTGATGAATTCATTGCCGATAGGCGGAAGCACATTCTTAAAGGCCTGAGGAAGCACTATCTCCCACATTGTCTGGCCTCTGGTCAGTCCCAATGAACGTCCGGCCTCGGTCTGTCCTTTATCTACGGCAAGTATTCCGGCTCTGATTATCTCTGATACATAGGCTCCTGAATTTATCCCGAACGAAAGCGAAGCGACCAGCACACCGTTATTGGACGACGAAAATACAATGAACCACATGATGAGGAGCTGCAGCACAGAGGGTGTGCCCCTGATTATATCCACATAGACTGTCGCTATATACCATGGTATAGTGTGCTTCCTGCCCTTTTTAGGTTCGGAAAGCTTCATCAGCGCGACTATGCAGCCGATGACGATCCCTATGACGCCCGCGAGCAGCGCTATCTCCATAGTAACGCCAAGCCCCTTGAAATAAAGGATCCACCTGTCCTTATAAATAAATGCGTTGTAAAATTTAGTCGATATATTATCCATAACCTAGGGATTATACCACATATACTGGCAGATATACCAGTTTCTCATTTTTGTTATTATCAGGGATTATATGGTAGAATGTATCGTTGCGTCTTATTATATGTGGAGGATAGATCAACAATGTATTATTCGAGCTTCGGCATATTGGCAGTAATACATCATTTAATATTAAATCACGAGGTATTGAAGAACGGGCGGAAGGAGCCTTCAGATTCGCCGCGTTACCGCTACAGACAGTTTCTGATCGCATTGCTCATATTCTATACCGCTGATCTGCTCTGGGGATTTCTGGTGGATTCAGGTATCCGGCTGCTCGCATATGCTGATACCATGCTGTTTTTTGCGGCAATGGCCGCATCCGTACTGCTATGGACCAGATATGTGGTCGCATTCCTTGATAAAAAAGGAATACGATCGAAAAGCTTTTTGGCTGCCGGATGGGGTATAAGCGGCTTTGTGGCTCTTGGCCTTATCATAAATTTCTTTTATCCTTTTATTTTTATATTTACCGCTGATACAAAATATTCGCCATGCCCCGGAAGGTACCTCCTTCTTGCCGCGCAGTTTCTGCTTTTTGCCCTGATCTCGGTCTATTCTCTCATTATCTCACAAAGGACAACCGGAAGGGACAAAATCCATTACATGGCCGTCTGTGTATCAGGCGGAGCCATGGCTGTTTTCATTGTTCTCCAGACGCTCTATCCCTTTGCCCCTTTCTATACGATCGGATGCCTTATGGCAAACTGTGTGATCCATGTTTTTGTCGAGGAGGACGAGAAAAGGGAACAGGACAGGATCACCGCGAGATACAGTCAGATATCTTCCAGTCTTGCCAAGGATTATGACGCGATATACTACGTCAATATCGAATCCGGGAAATACATAGAGATATCCGCCAGCAGTTTATACCAGTCAATGAATGTTCCGAAAGAGGGTGTGGACTTCTACAAAGAGACCCGTGAAAATGCCGCAAGATTCGCCCATCCCGATGACTGGGCGTTTGCCGAGAGTATGTACTACAGGGAAACCATGCTGAAGAACCTCAACGGACGTCAGTCTTATTCATATAAATACAGGATAATGGTCGGCGGCGAAGCGAGGTATTTTCAATTTGACGTGATGCTTTCCGAAGACGGCGAGCATTTCATTGTATGTGACAAAGATATCCAGGATACCATAACGACGGAAACAGTGCTTCTTGAAAGGCAAAAGATCAGTATAACGTTCAGCCAGATAGCCGAGAGCCTCGCGTCAAACTATGATGTCATCTATTACATTGATGTAGAGTCCGGAGACTATGTAGGATACACTTCCAATAACATATACGGTGAACTTGAAGTGGAGGAAACCGGTAATGAATTCTTCAGCGAAGCGAAAAAGAACGCGGCTCTTCTCGTTCATCCCAAAGACAGGGACAGGATGTTCACCGTCATGGACAAGGATTATATGCTTACAGCTCTCGAGGGGAGGAAACAGTTTATTTATCAATACCGTCTTATCGTAGACGGCAGGACGCAGCACACGAGACTTTCAGCCAGCAAGTCACGCGATGGCAAACATATGATCATCGGTGTCGAAAATATAGAGGATGAAGTAAAAAAAGAAAAAGAGCATATTCGCGCGCTTAATACGGAAAAGGAACTCGCCCGCCGTGATGAGCTTACTGGAGTGAGGAATAAAACCGCGTTTACGGAACTTGAACAGTCCATGCAGGATAATATAGAAAAGGGAATGAATTATCTGCCCTTTGCCATTGTCGTCTGTGATCTCAATGATCTCAAGATGATAAATGACACCAAAGGCCATAAGGCCGGAGACGAGTATATCAGGTCGTCAGCAAAGCTTCTATGTGAAATATTTGACCATAGTCCGGTATTCCGCATCGGAGGAGATGAATTTGCCATTGTATTAAGCGGCGATGACTTTGGTTCAAGAAAGCAGCTTATAGAGAAGCTCCACCGGATCGCCCTGTCAAACCGCGACAGTCATGAAGGGCCTGTCATAGCAGTCGGTCTTGCCGAATACGATCCCATAAATGATACAAGCGTTACCGATACCTTTGAGCGCGCAGACCAGATGATGTATGATGACAAGCGGGAATTAAAGCAAACCTCCTGACAGCTGTATCAGTTTATTTGCGATACCAGAAATCAATGGATTCAAGATAATCCCTGAGCTCTTTCGTATATACCTCCGCGCCTTTTCTGTTGACATGGATAGAATCTCCAAAGAGCTCATTCGGGTATACCGGTATCTCTGTCAGCATTTTCAAATTATATCTTCTTTTTTGGTTCATTACATTATTCAGATAATCAGTATATCCGTCTACAAATTCTTTGTGTATTACATCACCCGAAGCCTGATTTATCGGAGGCTGTGCCACAACGACATTCACTTCGTTATCACTTAGCAGGTCAATGAGCTTTTCGTAGTAATAAAGCACTTCCTCCGAGCTGTCAAAGTACTCATGAAAGACTTCATGGGTCTCCCCGTCGTCTCCGTCCGCGCTGCCAAATTCACAATAACCCAGATCAGCCCTTATCGAATCAAATTTCTCCCTGTTCTCGGCTTTCCTGCCTGTAAATTTTGACTCGTACATCTGAGCAAGGTACTTGGACGGCAGACGCAGCCTGTAGGATACCATCTCGCCGATTCGTCCCTTTCTTGCTATGACCGGATCATTTGTCTCTATACCCTTCGCGTATATCTCCGCGATCTCATCCGCACTGAGGAAATTAAAGTAAAGCGTCTGATCCCAGTTATCTATATCGCAGAAATGATACGGCGCGAATATCACGACAGCGTTTTTCGGCGCTCCGTTATGCTCTATGTAATTCTCTGTCGCGTAGTACATTTCTATCGGCGTAGCGCCGCCTATCGCAATATTATATGTATCCTCATGCAAAAGTGCCGGAAGCACCGAGGATTTCGCCCGTGAATCCCCGATTATCACCGTTTCAGCATCAATATATGGGGATGCAGAGTTTTCAAATTCCTCATCCCACATCACATACTCCACAGTCATATAGCTCATCGGCAAAGCAAATGCCAGCGCGCAGAGTATGACAAGCGGTATCGACAGCAGTATGAAGTTTCGAAGTAATTTTAACTTAGGATTCATCTCTAAAATTTAAAGTAAATAAACTGCTGGGCGCCGATCGAAGCGGAGCCAAGTATCATCACAACAAAAAGGTAATATACCGCCCATCTTACAGGTGTTTTTTTCGCGGCTATGTATGAGGCGGCATCCCCTGTCCTTTCATTTATCACATCATATATTATAAGGACGATCATACCCGCTATGAGGTACAGCATGTTGAATACGCCCAGTCCCAGTTCAAAGGGAGAGGTTGTAAGTATCGAAGATATTTCAAACTGCGTAAATACCTTCCCTATTATGATCTCTGCCTGCGCTATGTCGTCCGAGCGGAATAAAAACATTGAAAAAGTAAACAGCATGAATGTGAAGAACACCTTGAGCCTCCTCGGAAAATGCGCTCTCAGCGGCGCGATCAGAGCCTCCATTATCTGGAAAAGACCCGAAATCATACCCCATAGTATATAGGTGATATCGGCTCCATGCCACATTCCTGAGAGAGTAAATACAATAAAAATATTCAGATACTTGCGAAGTGTCCCCTTACGGTTTCCGCCAAGGGGAATATATACATAATCCTTGAACCAGTTATTAAGCGTGATATGCCAGTGTCTCCAGAATGTAGCGCAGGAATCCGTGAAGAAAGGCTGTGTGAAGTTTTCCGTAAGCTTGAAGCCGAGTATTTCCGCCGTGCCTATCGCTATCGTCGAATATGACGCGAAATCACAGAATATCTGCACTGAATAAAGACAGGTCGCAAGCAAAAGCTGGTAGCCTGTCACATCCATATAATTATCGTAGATCAGATCTACCGCTATCGCGATCCTTGAAGCGATCACAAGCTTAAGGAAATATCCGTAAGATAAGCGTATAAGACCATGCCTTATCCGCTCATAATCAAAATGATGCTCCTCCTCAAACTGAGGCAAAAGATGCGACGATTTTTCTATAGGTCCTGAGAGCAGCACCGGGAAGAACGAAGCAAAAGCCGTATAGGAGATAAAGGATACGGCTGCCTCCGTCTTCCCCTGATAAATCTCAAATACATAGGTAAGCGACTGAAAGATATAGAACGATATCCCTACAGGCAAAATGATCTGCAATGCTTTGTCTTTTGCAATGAGCGATGACAAAAACCCTGCATATTTAAAAAAGAAAAGCGTTCCGATAAGCAGGACAACCGTAAGTATCAGAAGCTTCTTCCTCATTCTCGTCTCATGTACCACATACCTTAAAAGATACCCTGACCCGTAGGATACAAGCGTGACCGCAGCGAGCAGAAGTCCGTACCTCGCGTCAGCGTACATATAGTAAAAATAGGAAACAAAAACAAGCCATACGTTTGATGCCGTATGGCTTTTCGCTTTTGCTTCTATTATAAAATATACTATAGCGACTACCGGCAGGAATATCGCAAATTCAACTGAATTAAAAAGCATACGGATATATTAACCCATAGTAAAAAGAGGTGTCAATCCGGCCTACTCACTGTATTCACAAATATACCCCATTTTACCCTTGAACGAAGGGTATACGCTGATAACATCATTCGTGACATCATTTAAGTAGAATCTGTCCTCTGATTTCCTGTACATAAGCTCTGCATATTCTTCGTCTATGACCGTGCCGTCAGCCAGCGTGTCGGTGTAGCTGGGACCATAGTCAAGCCAATGCTTATAATACCACGAACTCAGACAATTATTGTGAAGGATTCCCGGCTCAGTCCAATGCCATGAGAAATTATTATCGCATTTTGCTCCGACATAAAAGCATATATTTGTAAGATCCTCCGACCGGATCATATCCTCCACATAGTCGAACTCTCCATCGGAAGTCATGGAAGCAAGATATCCACCCTTCTCCTCGCATTTTTTCTCGGCTTCTTCCCATGTACAGTCCTCAACACAGAGTTCATATCTGTGGGTTTCAAAAAGAAGCTTTCCGGTGTCAAGGAATGATTCAAGGTCATCATAGGTAAGATACGAATTCACCTCAGTCGCTTTCTTTTCATCATACACTTTATCAAGCGCCTCATAATATCCC
>JAFUWM010000072.1 GCA_017483425.1 Lachnospiraceae bacterium
ATCCCGTCCGATACCCGTATCGCCGCTGCTTTAGATATCTCGGACTTCCTCTTCTCTACCTTTCTGCTCCCGAAAAGAAGAATAAAAGCAACCGGCACACCCCAGAGGCAGGCTATAGCAAGCTTCCAGTTGTATACAAAAAGACATACGGCAATTATCGCCGTTGAGATATAGGAGCCATATAGATACCCAAGGCAATGTGACCAGACATGCTCAAGCCTGTTCACATCCCCCATGATCGTCTCTGTCAGATCTGCCAGGTCACGTTTCCCGAAATAACCCAGAGGGAGCTTCCTTAAGCGTTCGGCAAGCGTTATCCTGGTGTTTTTAACTTCGGAATAAACGAGCCCGTATGTCGCCCTGTACTGCTGCAGATGAGTAAGGACGGACAACACCAGAAAGGCAAGCACAAGGATCAGATAAAGACCTGCCTCCGGTAAAGGCGAACCGTTCAAAAGGCTTCCCATAAACTGCCCCATCATGAGATAGAGGATGCCCATTCCGCCCATTACGACAAGGTTTACAACGACCGTCCAGATTGCGCCCTGCCTTGTATTTTTCATTCCCTGATCTGTAAGCGCGTATTTGCGCTGAAAGTCTTTTTCAAACATTTTTACACCCCCTATGCCGTTCTGATGCGCCAAAGTGCGGCCTGATTGTAGTCCTTCCACATGCGGGCATACAGGCCGTTTGCGGCAACAAGCTCCTCATGCGTGCCCTGCTCCGCTACACGTCCGTCGTCCATAACGATGATATTGTCCGAACCGACGACCGTTGACAGACGATGCGCTATCATGATCACGGTGCGCTCCTTCGTCAAAGCGGCAAAAGCCTTCTGTATCAGTGCTTCATTTTCCGGATCGGCAAATGCCGTGGCCTCATCCAGCACCACGATAGGAGCGCCCTTGAGGATCGCCCTCGCAAGAGCCACCCTCTGCTGCTCACCTCCGGAAAGATACGTCCCTTCGGTTCCTATCACCGTGTCAATGCCGTTCGGAAGCTTCTTTATGATATCTTCACACTGCGCTGCGGAAAGCGCCGCCATCACCTCTTCCCTTGTAGCATCAGGACGTGCTGCCCGCACATTTTCCAAAACAGAGGTCTTGAAAAGCCTGTTGTTCTGAAATACGAACGCAACCTGATCCATCAGGACATGAGGGTCGGTCTGCCTTACATCCACACCGCCGACTTCCACAGAGCCTGAGGTCACATCCCAGAACCTCGGTATGAGGCTTGCCGCGGTGGTCTTGCCTCCTCCGGACGGGCCGACCAGCGCTACCGTCTGACCGGGTTTAACCGAGAATGTGACATGATCAAGCGCAGGCACATCCGCACCATCATAAGTAAAGCTCACATCCTTAAATTCCACGCCGTTACCCTCGGGTGTCTTCGGATCGTTTGTAATGGTAAGTATCGGGGCATTCATTACCTCGTCTATGCGTTTGATCGCCGTGCTAGCGAGCATCATGCCGCTAGTTGCGAACATTATCTTTGCAAGAGCCGTGGAAATGATAGCTGAAAAAACCGCATAAAAGGCGAAGTCAGTTACAAACTCCGCGAAATTGCCGGACGTATACGCTCCCGGCGCAAGAAACAGCGCAACCGGTACAAGGAAAATGAAAGCCCCCTCGGTAAAGGTAAGGTTCACGGACTGCGGCAGTCTGCATGCGCCGTCCGTATACTTCTCCGCCTTGACACTGTAATCCTCTATCGCGTCCTTGAAAGCCTTAAAGGAATACACTGTCTGCTGGAAGACCTTTACAACCGGGATACCGCGTACATACTCTGTTCCGGCCTTGCTCATGACATCCTGCGCGGCCTGATACTCCGCCATAAGCTTCGCATTCTTGCCGCCCATCATTGTAAACATGGCGAGTATGGATACAACTGCCGCAAGCAGGCAAGAAGCCCCCATCCGCCAGTCAAATACAAACATCAGTACCAGCATCCCTATAAACATGGCAACCGTTCCCACAATATCCGCCATATTATGAGCCAGCAGAGTCTCCGTGTCCGCAGTCGCCCCGTCCAGACGGTTGCGGAGAAGTCCTGACGCATTTGAGTCAAAGAATCCGAGCGGCGCTTTCATAAGATGCTCCATGCCCTTTTTCCGTATATTGGCTGCCGTGCGAAAAGCTGCAAGATGAGTACACATCAGCGCCACAAAATACACAGCAATGCCTGCAACCGCAAATATAAAAGCCATCCAGCCGTAGCGCGCGATCCCCTCTGCCTGTGTCCAGTCCGGAGCCACGGCTACAAGATCCCTTACCACCAACCATATGCAGATATACGGCAGCATCCCAAGGATCATCGCGACAGCTGAAAGCGCCATCCCCAGAAATGTAAGACCCTTGTAGCTCCCGGCATAATCCAGAAGCACTGCCAAGTCACTCTTCTTTTTTTCCTTCATCTCCTTTATCCATCCTTTCTTTGTTAGAATTAACTAACCACTATCGAAATATATGCACGTCATATATCTCAGCAGCTTTGGTAAACTCTTTTATTATGAGATTTTTGTCATGGTTTGCCATCTCTAACCACATGAGATGATATCACTAACGAAAAAAAACGTCAACGACCAAGCTCCTAATATATCAAAAAACTGGTTCGATGCTTATCTTGGCATTGAACCAGTTTTTTAGAATCTGTATTTTCCCGGTAATCAGAATACCATCATTTGGTATATCTTTGTGCAGTCACTCTCATCAAGCTCTACAAATCCGTGCAGGCTTCCGTCCCTGCCGTTGCCTCTGCAAAGGGTCTCCACAAGCTTGGGTATATCCTCTTCCTTTGCGCCGAGCTCATCAAAGTTCTTCGGCATGCCTATGGATATCAGGAAGCTGCGGAACGCCTCTATTCCGGCCTTTGCCGTGACCTCGGGATGGGCAAAATCCATGCTGCATCCCCATACCCTTACCGCCACCTGGGCGAATCTCATCACGTCATGCTCCATCACGTATGTAAACACGGCAGGCATGGTGACTGCGAGTCCTGCCCCGTGAGCACAATCATAAAGTGCCGAAAGCTCGTGCTCTATATCGTGACTGTTCCAGTCCTGGCTCCTGCCTACGCCGCATGAATTGTTGTGTGCCATCATGCCCGCCCACATGATGTTCGCCCTCGCGTCGTAGTTATCAGGATCTGCTATCACCCTCGGCCCCTCATGCTTCATCGTAAGCAAAAGCGCCTCTATCAGACGGTCCGTGACTTCTACTTCCTTTGTATTCGTAAGATATCTCTCATAAAGATGCGCCATGATATCCGTGATGCCGGCCGCCGACTGAAAAGCCGGAAGTGTCTGTGTCAGCGCGGGGTTTAATATACTGAACTTTGGACGGATTGCGTCTCCCGTAGCTCCCCTCTTGTACATGCCCTCTTCCTTTGTGATGACTGAATCAGGACTGCCCTCGCTTCCTGCCGCCGCTATGGTAAGGATAGTGCCTATCGGCAAAGCCTCCTCTATGAGCTTTCCGCTGTAAAAATCCCAAAAGTCTCCGTCATATACAGTCCCCGCAGCTATGGCCTTTGACGAATCTATGACGCTTCCGCCGCCTACCGCGAGTACAAAATCTATCTTCTCCTTACGGCAAAGCTCTATCCCTTCGTACACAAGAGAGCTCCTTGGATTGGGTTTCACTCCGCCGAGCAATTCATAGGGTATGGAAGCATCATCAAGCGACTTCTTTACGCGCTCCAAAAGTCCCGAGCGCACCACGCTCCCGCCGCCGTAATGAATCAGTACCTTAGAACCGCCAAAGCGTCTGACAAGCTCTCCCGCCTGGGACTCGGTATCCTTGCCGAATACGAAACATGTGGGTGAATAAAAACTGAAATTTTCCATAGTCCGTGAATCCTCCTTTACACTTAATGAAACCCTGTTTATTCTTCCTCAAGAAACAAATATAACAACCTGTACAGTTCCTTTGCATCCTTTTCACTTAAGGGAAATTTACATGAGGCCATCTTCGCCGGTATATCCTTGCACTTCTCCTTAAGCCTGCTGCCCTCATCCGTGATACTTATTACCGTGATCCTTTCATCTTCCTTTGAGCGCTCCCTGGTTACATATCCCGCCTTTTCAAGCCTTTTTAAAAGCGGTGTCAGCGTTCCGGCATCCAGATACAGAATGCTTCCAAGCTGGCCTACGTTTATGTTTTCATGCTCCCACAGAACCATCAGAACCAGATACTGAGTATAGGTAAGCCCCAGCGGCTTAAGATACGGCGTATAACTTCCGACGATCTTCCTGCTGCACGCATATAGCGGAAAGCATAGTTGATTTTTCAGCAAAAGCTGCGGATATTCCTGTGCCATTATTCACCCCTTATGCTGTCTATAATTAACAGCCTTTTTTTCCACTCTTATGATCGTCTATGGAACACGCATCCGGTGTACCATTTTTCTTCCTTTGTCTCCAAACGGTTCAGCGCGAATATTGAGCCAATAAGCATTGCAACCCCGATGATCACGGCTATCCACGGCGTATGCGTAAATCCTACTATAAGATAACCTATACCGCATATCACCGCAACCAGTGTCGCGTATGGCAGCTGCGTTTCTACATGCCGTATATGCACGCATTCAGCACCTGTTGATGACAGGATCGTCGTATCGGATATCGGAGAGCAATGATCCCCGTATACGGAGCCCGCGAGCGTCGCGCCAAGTGCAGGGATAAGAAATCCCTCCGCGCCATTAGCACTGCATATCATCGTGACGATCGGTATCAGCATGCCGAAAGTCCCCCACGAGGTTCCCATCGAAAAGCTCATCAATGCAGTTATTATAAAGATCAGGACGGGCAAAAGACCCAGCGGCAGGTTTGACGTGCTCACAAACCCGGAGATAAAGATTCCCGTACCGATAAGCTGCCGACACACCCCTCCCAATGTCCATGACAGGATCAAAATCAGCATGGGAGGCACTATATTACTGATCCCCTCGACGATATAATTGATAAATTCCTTTGCCGTCATAAGCTTTCTCGGAAGATACAGGAGCATCGCCGTGAGCAGTCCCGCGAAAGCTCCGAGTGTGAGTCCCGCGGTCGGATTGTATCCTATAGCCTCAGAAAAGCTCACGCCCTCAAAGAAGCCGCCTACATATGCCATGCCAAGGATCGCGCATATGATGAGCACGAGTATCGGAAGCACAAGGTCGATTATCCTGCCCTTACCCTCCGTCCTATGCTCCGAACTGCCCTCCTCTGCCCCGGATGTCTGCGCCTGCTCCTCTGCTCTTTTCATGGGGCCGAAATCCCTGCCCGTAAAGCCGATGAAAAAGACCATGCCTATCGTAAAGATCGCATAGAGATTATAAGGGATCGTTGACAGGAAAATATGAAAGCCCCCCGTGTCGCTCACCTCGCTTGCCACGGCAACGGCCCAGCTTGAAACCGGCGCGATGATGCATACCGGCGCTGCAGTTGCGTCTATTATGTAGGCAAGCTTTTCTCTTGATATACGCAATCTGTCCGTAATGGGACGCATAACGGTTCCCACGGTAAGGCTGTTGAATCCGTCGTCTATGAAGATCAGTATCCCAAGCAAAGATGTCGCGAGAACCGCAGAGCGCCTCGTCTTAAGCTTAGTTCCTGCCCATCTTCCATACGCCTCGCTTCCGCCGGATTTGGACACAAGTATCACGACACCCCACAATAGAGCAAGGAATATGATCATGTAGGCGTTGTCCGCAATCTTCGAGTACATCATGTCAAAAGTCATTGCTACAGCGGAAACGACAGATCCACCGCTTGACAGCGCATATATGAGCATCCCTGAAAATACCCCGATAAAAAGCGATGAATAAACTTCTTTGGTGATCAGTGCCAGAGAAATCGCCAGGATCGGAGGTATGAGCGACAGCCATCCTGTTTCGATCATCGTAAATTCCATATTATCGTCATTTCCTTTCCGCGTATCGCATTGCGCGCTATTAGGTTGCGCAAAACATATCTTAGTATAACTCATTCGCGGTCAAAATACAATATCCGCCTTATACTCTTTCTCCGGTGGCCGCGCTAGGCAGACTGCGGTCAGGGCTACAGCCTTGAAAGTATTATCCGCCACCATGCAGTACCAGACCTCGCGGAGTCCCATGTGCCATACCTCAACCACAAAGAAAGTGAGCAGAATCCTGACACCCCACATGGAAAATGACTCCACTGCAAATATCCTCTTAGTGCTGCCGAAGCCATAGCAGATCCCCTCCCAGGCTACCATCAGCCCAAAGAAAGGTTCAGAAAACGCGACAATCCTAAGCATCTTTGCCCCAAGCTCCGCTACTGTTTCCGAGCTTGTAAAAACTCTCATCAAAGGATATGCCGTAAGGAACAGCAAAGCTCCCGTAACGCACATCAGGCTTACCGTGATAAGCACACTCTGTCGCTTTACTATGCGAAGCCTGTCCCAGCCCTTTTCACCTATGGCTATGCCTACCAATGCCGATGTTGCGGTTCTGATCCCATACCCAGGAAGATAAAAGATCTCCTCCGCCCCCACCGCTATCGAATGGGCGGCAAATATGGTCGTTCCCATGCCCGATACCATCGCTGCAAAGGCGACATATCCCGCGCAGGATATAACGGATGTGCCAAGAGCAGGCATGGCTATGGAGGATACGTCCTTAAGAAGCGTAATATCATATTTCCCGGTATGCCAAAGGCTTAGCTTCCCGAATTCCTTTTTACGAAGAAATAACCATGTCATCAAAGCGCCGCCCAGACCGTAGGAGATCGCGGACGCTATTGCCGCTCCCGTGACTCCAAGTGACAGACCGTAAATTAACAGGGCGTTTAGCAGTACATTCAGCAGATTCTCTGAAAGATTGACCACCATCGGGGTCTTTGTATCCTTTATTGCCTGTATGCAGGTTCCAAATATGGCGGAGGCAACCCTGAATATTGTAGGGATGCATATGATCGCAAAATAGATCGATGCCTGCTCTCTTATATCGTTAGCTGCCTGCATCCATACCGGTATCATGGGCGACAGGCCTATGCAGATAACGGTAAGCGCCAGCCCTATGATAATGACCATTTTTATCGCAAGTCTTGTAAGTGAATTGATCCTGTCCCTGTCACCTGCACCGTATGCCCTGCTCACAAGCGCCATGAACCCTACCGCAAATGAATAAGGAAGTGTCGCCACGAGCCAGGTTACCGTAGTGGTTGTCGATACCGCGGCTGTCGCCTTCTCGCCCAGATGTCCTACCATTGCGGTATCTACGTATGTCAGGAGCGTCCCCATTACCTGCTGCAGTATAGTGGGGATCGACAGGGATATCAAAGACTTTAATACGCTGCTTTCATCATTCATCTGTCTTTTGATACAGGATCCCTTTATCTTTTCATCGCTTCCGCAAGCGCCCTGAAGTTATCGTCATCCGATGGCTTTCTCGTGGAACGTATGGTTATGACAGGCTCTGCTATCTCGATGTCCTTCATGTTTTCCAGATATTCCCGCATCTTCTTCGCGGCAGAGGGTGCCCAGGAACCGTTCTCTATCAGTCCGACCTTTCTCTTCTGGAAATTCTTTATCTTCAGATGATGCAGCAGATCGTTCATCACCGGGAATATTTCGAGGTCATATGTAGATGAAGCAAAGATTATCCTGTCGTACAAAAAAGCCTGCTCGACCGCCTCAGACACATCCTCTTTGGTAAGATCCATGGTTATGACAGTCTCCCCCATCTCCTCAAGCTCCTTTGCAAACTGCAGCACCGCTCTTTTCGTATTGCCGTGTATGGAAGCAAAGGGCATGAATATCCCCTCCCTTGCCGGCTCATAGCTGCTCCACTTATCATATGTATCTACTACCATTTTAATATCATCCTTGTGTACAGGACCGTGAAGCGGAGCGATCACTGCTATATCAAGACCGGAAGCCTTTTTTAGAAGAGCCTGTACCTGCGCGCCGTACTTTCCGACAATATTAAAATAATAATGGCTTGCATCCTCTATCCACTCTTCATCATTTTCGAGTGCTCCGAAGGTTCCAAAAGCATCAGCGGAGAATAAAACCTTTTCGGTCTGCTCATAGGTCACCATGACCTCCGGCCAGTGTACCATGGGAGCCATAATAAACTGCAGCACATGCTTTCCCAAAGACAAAGTCTCATTTTCCTTCACTGCATGAAATCTGTCCTGAAGATCACTCTCAAAAAACTGTGATACCATCTTGCCCGCCGCAGCGCTTCCAATGAGCTGCATGTCAGGGTACATTTCCGCAAGCTTCCCGATATTTGCCGCATGATCAGGCTCCATATGCTGTATCACAAGATATGAGGGCTTTTTATCTCCCAGTATCTCTTTTAGATTTTCAAAATAAGCCTCTGTTCCTCTCGCATCAACTGTATCCATCACAGCGATCTTTTCATCAAGGATCACATATGAATTATATGATATCCCCTCCGTCGGATACTGGCTCTCAAAGATCTCAAGCCCGGTATCATCAAATCCCGCGTATCTTATTTCATCAGATATTCTCGTGCGCTCTTTTACTTTGTCCGTCATGTCTTTTCCCTTTCTTTTTTATTAATATTTTTTATTATAATGTCCTTTACTGTTTCACCGCAATTATCTCATCATCCGTGAATATATACGTTACCCCCTTAAACCTTTGCTGCATCTCATCAAAATCTATATCCTCTTTTCTGAATACATACATGGTATCATCCTCGGGCTCTCCTGCTTCAAGCAGCTCCTCGCACCGGGCTATCCTGTCTCTAAGCTTATACATATCATCCCTTGAAAAGTGGAAATTGCTGACGGTCATCCCATGCCTCAGCGCGAACTGGGTATAGCCTATCAACTGATCCCTTATATAATCCCCGTAAAACTCTCCGAAATAATAATCATGCATGAACTGCAGATGCTTTATCCCGTCCCAGTCGTAAGGATCCAGATAATCCGCGGCAAAATGAGCTTCCCTGATATTCGAATAGTTATATGAAGTGCTGTAGGCCTTATCGCTGAATTCAAATATCTGAAGCAGACATCCGACTACCATGACAGATGCAAAATATGTTTTTATCTCAAATCTCGCGTAATAAAGTACTATCAGTATCACCGCATACATTACAGGCCAGAGAAACCTTCCCGAAGCCCTGAAAATGCTCCATGCGTTATATATTGGCTCAGGCAGGGGTATCTCATAAAGGATATGCTGATTAAACGTCACCTTGGGCGATAGCGCGACAATCCAGAGCACTGCTGATGTAGTAAATATTGAAATAATATAGTTCCTGTGCTTCCCCCATATCTCTCTGAAATTGCGTCCTATATAGGCTGACGCCGGAATGATCAGTATTATAGCCATTATCCCTATATAAGAAAGCCCCTCATATTGGCACTCTATCAGGGGAAACTCCTTTATTATCCTCGAATAATCCAGAGGATTTACAAGCGAGTTAAGATTGGCGCTGAATGTACCAAGCCCCTCCGACTCTCCCGATATCCCTCCGTAAAATCCTCCGAATAAGTAAAACGTAAAAACTGTCGAAGCAATATACGTAATAACATATATAAAAAACGCTTTTATCTCATGTTTATCAAGCGCCTCCAGAAGCGCGAATCCCAAAAGCATGACGGATACGATACCGTAGATGGTAAAGTGTATCGACACGCAAAGAACTCCCAGAGCGCACCAGAGCAGAACTCTCTTCCATAATCTGTCAAGCCTCTCCCTGTACATGAAAAGCATGATGCCCGTGAGTATCAGATAATGTGAAGCAAGCGCCGTATGGTAAAACATTCTCTGCCACAGCGGGGCGCAAAATACGAAAGGAATACAGGCAATGCAGCACTGTATCTCATTTTTCATGATCCGCCTTAGAAGGAGCTTCGCAACGCCCCCCTGCATCATGAAACAGAAAAGTCCGTATAAGCCCAGAAACTGAAAGGTTTTTGGAAGTATCGGAGACAATATCTTAAATATCAGACATAAAAGAGGGATCGAATCCGTATAAATGACCGATGCCAGATACGGATAAAAGCTTGTATCGCAAAGCCCGAAAGGGAAATGCCATCCCGACGTCCTGTACAGCTTCCATCCGACATAGTGCTGCGAAAGATCATACCAGCCTGTAAGCAACCAGTCGTCATATGTCACGTCAAGCACCCTGAAGCCGTACAGAGAAAAAAAGACCAAGGCGCCGAACAAGGCGCCCAGTCCAAAGGATAAATACCACTTTATATGTCTGTTCAGTGCTCCGCTCTCCATGCGTTCATCTTGTCATAAAGATCTCCGTAGACCGATGCATTGCCTTCAAGCACTGATTTCGTTGCCTCCGCGAACGGCTCGAGATCGGGTTCATTTATCTGCATCCCCTCATCCTTTAACGAATCGATAAGCTCCTCTGTCTGCCTGCGGTTATCCTCCCTGTCAGCCTTCGCGGAAGCCTCCGCCGCTTCCTTTATTATCTCCTGCTGCACAGGCGTAAGCCGG
>JAFUWM010000073.1 GCA_017483425.1 Lachnospiraceae bacterium
AACACATTCAGTACTGTAAATGTCAGCTTGAATATGGATGTAAAAGCCACACAAGTCACTATGCCCGCAGCCGCAGAATTCGTGAGGAACATCACCATGGCGGAAAAGACTATATAACCATAAAACCTTATGTAAGTGAAAAGAATATATATCGCCATATTTCTGTTCTGCATGTCACTCATGGCCACGGAATCATCATTCAGGATCAAAAGCAATGCGGATATTATGACAAAATATCCTGCAAGCAGCAGGGCGGCATCTATAAGCTTCGCCATGATAAGCTCATCTCTTTTAAGACCATGCCCCAGCATGCACTGCATGGCCTTGGCAGGTATCTCATTTGAATATACGGCAATAAACACCGGTATCACCAGATACAAAGCCCCGTAGATCTGTCCGCCGAGCGCGTTATGAACGCCTTCTATATATGCTTTGGCACCAAAGCCCTCTTTATTCATCTGCTGGAAAATCTGATCCATCAGACGGAACAGTATAAAAACCAGACATACATATATAAGCTTTGTCCTAAGGATGCGGGCCATGTC
The DNA here is from genome assembly GCA_017483425.1 of Lachnospiraceae bacterium. Lineage (GTDB taxonomy): Bacteria > Bacillota > Clostridia > Lachnospirales > Lachnospiraceae > NK4A144. Next base: position 546 of record JAFUWM010000073.1, read on the forward strand.
GGCTTTGATCAGGTCTTTCAATCCTTTGCACCCCCTATCAGTTCGAAATAATAATCCTCAAGCGTCACCTTCTCCTTACCCTCTTTCACGATCTCTATACCGTTCTCCGTGAGTAGCTTTCTTGCCCTGTCCAGGTTTTCTATGGAAACGGAAAGCTCCACCTCAGGCCGTACTGCGGATAGATCCTCCTGGGAGATCTCCTTTGCAATTATGCCCTCATTAACGATCCCGAACCGGTCCGCAGTGTTTTCAAGCTCTCCTAAGATATGGCTTGATACTATGACCGTCATGCCGTACTCATCCCTGAATCTTTGGATCATGTGTCTCACATCCGCTATTCCCTGCGGATCCAGACCGTTAGTAGGCTCGTCTAGTATCAGGATCTCCGGGTTTCCCAAAATGGCATTGGCTATCCCCAGTCTCTGCTTCATTCCAAGCGAATATCCCTTTACCGGCTTCTTCCCGGCATCCTTAAGTCCCGTAAGCTCAAGTACCCGGCTCACCTCTTCCTTCCTGCCCTTTTTCGGAAGCCCCTTGGCTATGGCATAATATTCCAGATTCGCTCTCCCTGACAGGTAATTATAAAAATTCGATCCCACAAAGAAGCCTATCTTCCTCCTGCTTGCAAAAAGCTCATTCCTGCTTTTTGAGCCTGCTATGGACACGGTTCCGGAGGTATACTCCGAAAGCCCCAGTATCATCTTGAATATGGTGGTCTTCCCGGCTCCGTTTTTTCCTATAAGTCCATAGATATCTCCCTTATTCACCTGCATGGAGACACCTTTCAGCACATTTGCCTTCCCATAGCTTTTTACTATGTTATCAAGCTTTACAACAGCTTCAGTATTTTCTGTACTCATTTTCCTTTCCCTTTCACCACACGCTGATACGCTTTTCAGGTGCCAGATACATGCCATCTCCCGGCCTGATACCGTATGTGTCATAAAATTCTTCAAACTGCTGGAGATTGATATTGATCCGATAAAAGTTCAACGGGTGGATGTCAGTATCCATTAACGAAAGCTCCACTTCCTCTAAGACCTGATCCCGCCACACTGCGGCGTATGCGCGGAAGAACCCGTCATAATCAAAATCCGGTATGTCCCGAGCCATGTAAAGTACAGCCTTTATCCCGGCCATATCAGCCATTGCCTCGTTCTTTACATTTTGCCCGTTTACCTGTTTTTTGCCCGGAATGGGGCGTGCCAGAGTGAAATATGCCGCCAGCGCATCCGCACGCTCGTTTAATCTGGAGCGGTCGTCCACAGACATCCAGTCTGTCTGATCCCCGTTCTCATCATATATAGCCCCGTTTTTATCGTATCGGGAACCGTCGGCATCAAAGCCGTGGGATATCTCATGCCCTACTATCGCGCCTATACAGCCCAGGATCTGTTCCTCCGTTGCGTCTTCCCCGAAGAGATATTCCGCTACAGCAAACCATCCGGCCAATATATAGATCCCGTTCTTTGACGGCATATAAAAGCAGTTATTCTCCGTGGCGGATGCGCTCGCATCATATATATCCCAGAAATATCTGTCAACATTTTCCTTTTTTGACATTTCAGCAAAATGTCTGTTGAGCTCTCTCCGCCCCTCGGCTGCGGCATCAAGAAGGCTCCCGCCTTCATCATAGCCCTTGATATCTACATCCGTGTAATCCGCCTCGTTATCCGGCCGGATGAGGTGAACTGCCATGTTTTCAAGCTTTTCCTTCGCCACTTTCCGTGTATCACCCGATATCCAGTCCTCCTCGTTAAGCATCACGCGGTAGGAGTCAATGAGGGATTCCACCATCTGCATATAAGGCGCTATGCTTTCTTCATCGGGATAATATTTATTGACATACAGTGTATCCATAAGGGGACCGTATCCGCTCTGTTTTAAGGTATAACTAAACATATAATCGTCCCCCGGCAGACCCGATGCGTCATCCTTTTGAGATTTGGAGCGTTCTGCCTCAAGCATCTCATACATAGTATCCCTGTCAAAATACATACGGGTGGCATTCACCAGATGTACCGTAAGGAAAGATTTCAAGGCTTCCAGATTTTGTTCCGTATATACGTTTCCGAGGGATGCCAGATACATATAGTCCGCGTTCAGGCTGTCACACTCACCGTAACCTCTGGCATCCAGTATCTCAAACAGGGGATATGTTCCCACATAGGCGCTCAAGCCTTCACGGGTGGTCTGAACCTGCCTGAAATTCTCCCCGGCAGAATAAAAATCACCGTCGGATCCGCCGTTATCATTCTTTGCCAACGCTGTCTCTATCTCATAGTTTTCTTTTAATATCCTGTCTATAGCACGCTCTTCATAGCCCAGCTTCCCCAGAATGTAGGATACGATATAATCATTTTTCTCCTTCGCTTCAAGGCTTGCGCCTGAAAAGGATAAATACGCGCTCCTGTCCTGAAGCGAATATGACGGCGGTGAAAGGTAGAGTGTATTTCTATCCACAAACTGGATCTGAGCGTCAACTTTGGACGGCATCATAAGACCCAGTCCGAAGGGGTTCTTTTCAGGACTACCCTGATATTCAGTCATAGCATCCAGGGAATCTATGCTTTCTATGGTTTTCAGATACTTTCTCAAGGGCTCTGCCCCGAGGCGGCTTCTTTCATCCCAGTCATAATACAGATCCCGGAATGTCCTCATTACATCGGCATTTTTTCCGGTGATGCTTCTGTCGTCCAGGACTTCGTTATATTTCTTTATGATCAGCTCCGCTATTTCATCCGTGTTCTCGGGATGCGGCGCGTTTACTATCCAGTCCTGATTCACCGCTGCGGCATAGTCATCCTGCAGCCGGATCACATCGTCTGCCTTCACGGTTCCTTTTACATCTGAATCAACCCACTTCCCGCAGCCTGGAACATCCGAAAGATTCCCTTCCGCAGTACCGCAGCCCGCAAGGGATACCACTGCTGCTATTACTATCGCTATGACCTTACTTTTACCCATCTATCCTGTCCCCTATGAAATTATCAGAGTCGTTGCCTATACCATAGCTGACTCTTTATTGATCACTACAGGCCATATGCTCATGGCAAAAAGCACCATTATCACACGGGCTATGAAATTCCCCCAGTGCCCTCCGAAAGCCGCAATAATTGTCGCTGGTGCAAACCACTCCTTCCACGCGAACATGATCGCGGCGCCTGTAACTGTAAGTATCGGCAGGTTCGCGGAGCCGACGGGGATTTCATAGTGCAGATAGTGCCTGTCTATATAGCTTCCGATCATAAGTCCTGTGAACGCTCCGCATGCCTTGAACGTGTCGTTCATCATGCTCTGGGGATCAACCAGAAGCTTACCATCCACATAATCCATCGGATATGGTTTGAGCATAATGTAGGCAAGCGTCAAAACAACCGCAGCAAGTCCGGCTATTGTGAGGATATCAAGAAGCTTCTCATTACCCTCTGTTTTCTTCTGGACTAAACCCACGATCAGGATGATGATAATGGATTCACAGAATCCTACGATAACATCCTGCGGCGTATGTACGCCCAGGAAATTTCTGGAAAAGCCCGTCAGCGCGATCAAAATCGCACAAAGAATGGCAAGCCACCTTCTTTTATCCTTCTGCCAGACAAACGTTGTTCCGTATGTAACAGTAGCCACCATTGTATGTCCGCTGGGGAATGAATAACCCGTTGCCGCCACCTTTGAATCCCCCGCAGGTTCTATAAGGTCAGAGCGTATCCACGGTCTGTACGCACACACCGTAAGCTTGATTATACCGTTTACAAGTTCGCCGATACCCCATGTGGTAATATAGCGATAGCCCCACTTCTTATCCACTGCCCAGAAGATCACAAACGGCAGAAACGGCATAATATCCACCGCAAATTTGGACAGTGCGTTGAAAAACTCGTCAAACACGCCGCCTGTCGCATTTCTTAATTCCTGTAACAAAAGTAAATACTGAATATCCATGGTCTTTGCCTCCCTTTAAACTATAATCTTTAACCACTTTCCAACCCATTCCTAATTAAAACACAAAACTTACTTTACTATACCCGGTCACAAAAAGAAAACAACTGATCTGGGAAAACCGGAGGCTTTCAGGTGATCCACCTTGATGTTTTGATCGTATCACTGTCTTCTGCTCTCCTTAAGGAGAATATCCCCTCTATTATTCTATTGTACCCGGTGAAAAAAGCAATAATTCCGGGATAATTGGCAGCTTAGAGGTGAAAATTGGCAAGACAATACGGATAATGCTCGACCATATTCTTTTGGTATATAATTATAGACGAACGCAGCGCATCATTCCTCTTTATCCTCATTTCTAAAACAGATTTAGAGGAATAATCTCATCACCACTCTTTGAATAGATCATTCAAAACAACCTGATTTTGGATTACACCACTATATTCATTATCTTTAACGCCATTCGTAGTGATCATTATCAACTGAATTGTATCCCTGCATCCTGTAGCAGTTCTGAAAGCTTCTGCTTTATTTCTGAGATTTATATTGGTCTTCTCGTCAATCGTATACTCTGCACTCGAAAACTTCATCTCACAAATATCGATCACTTTGTCACTGCGATCAATCAGCAGATCAATCTGAGCGCCACTAATACCCTTTTTCTTATCACCTCGCTGAAACCATGATGATTCTTCCGTCAAAACCCCAGGAATTCCCAGTTTATATTTTATGCCCATAATATGGTCTTTACAGACTTGTTCAAATGTAAGGCCTTCCCATACGCTTCTGGAGCGGTTCCCTGTGGAATTTGTCCAATAATGCTCATCTACACCATGTCTGTCTTTAAGATAATGCATATAGAAAGCCGTATAATAATCGCGAAGCTGATATAACGTATCCTTTTTCTTTTTCTTATAGAACCCCGATACACGAACAAAGCCGGATAAAACAAGATCCTTAAGTATCTTACTCAAATCTCCATTATTCTTCAGACCTGCTCGATATACTATTTCTCCCCTCGTAAGGCCGGAGGTTTTAGTGCTCAGAGCTTCAACGACCTTTATATAACTATCACTATTTGAGAACAACGTTTTATATAAATGATCAAACTCGTCCCACAGTTCTCCGTCCTCTGAAAAAAATAATCTGTCTATGTTTTGGGAGAAAGGAAGTTTATTACTCAACAGATCAAGATAGTAAGGAATGCCTCCCATGATCATATAACACCTGACAATATCATACCTTGACCATTTAATGCCTTTATTCAAAAGGAATGCCTCGGTTTCAAAAAGTTTAAATGGCTTTAAAAACAATTTGCATGTCTGCCGATTGAACAATCCACCTTTGTTATTCGCGATTTTCTCATCCATCCATGAAGTTGCAGATCCACAAGCAATGAAAACAAGATTATCCTTTGTAGATGCCCAATCATTCCAAAGCCATTCAAACACAGAAAGGAATTCTCCCTTCTGGTTATCTAACCACGGCATCTCATCAAAGAATACTACTTGTTTCTTATCTTCGGGTAGTTTTTCAAGATAGTCACGTAATTCTTCAAAAGCCTGACGCCAGTTTTTCAAAGCATCCTGCTTCTTGCGTGTTTTTCTCTTTAGTTCTGAGACAAAGCTCTCCAGCTGAACCTCTCTGCCTTTTCCATAAATACCCGTGATTTTGAACGCAAAATCCTTATGAAAATACTCATTTATCAGATAGGTTTTTCCAACCCTTCTGCGCCCATAGACGATGATCAATTGTGCCTTGTCTGAACTCATACATTCATCCAGGCGCTCACATTCTTTAATTCTTCCAATGATTCGTTGTTTTTTCATGGTTATAAATATATATCATCACGGTTTGTGTGTCAATTTGTTTTTCCTCTAAATACTCAAAAAAATATCACTTTTAGAGGAATGTTGGTTATGTGTTTTGTAATGGACGTTAGCAATTTTTTTCAAAGATCTCTGTCTCCATCCGTTTTACCTGATGTCCATGTATATCCATTCGCAGGTCTTAAGCTTCATGCGAGGACTTTTTATAATATTTGGCAATATCATATGCAGTACCCTGGAAAATCCGGCAGTCATATTGCAAGAGATGTCACTGTTTCAAGCAGCTCCTCTATATGAGTGACCGTATGCGCGATCCGCTTCCTGCCAAGGTCACTTTCCTTCAGATCCGTGGTTTCGAGCAGGAACAGAAAACGTACTGCGGCAACCAATGCAATTTGATCGATCGTCCTTTGTCTTACGGCATCATCTCTGAAATCAAAATAATCCTCTATGATGCAATTAAGCAGCCTGTCCGCCTCCTCGTTGGGCATTTGCAAAAATGACATGCCGTTGTCCGGATCATCCTCCTCGAATGAATGATAAGTGACATAGAGTCCTGCAAGATCAAACACCGGATTGCCCTGTCCAAGAGTATCCATATCGATCAGCATCGGCTCATTGTCTACCATCATCACGTTTTTCAGCTGTATATCGCCATGTACGACCGTCTGTTCATCCTTCATGTCCCTGAGGAGCTTATTCAACCCGTCAAACTGTTTCTTTGTCAGATGCTTTGCTATCAGATCAAGGTAACCAAAAAAACGCTCACGATATGATGGAAAGGCACCGGCTTCCAGACTTGTCGTATGTACGGTTTTTAAGAGCCCTGTGTACTTCGCGATCAGCTCCGAAAGTGGCAGCTCTTTTGTCAGCATAAGCTCATGAAATGTTTTGGCGTTTAACAGCTCAAAAACCGATCCGTAATCCCCTCCGACCTTCACGATATCGTATGAGATGGCGGTCGGTATTCCGCTCAGGAAAGCCTTTTGCGCCATTCTCTTTTCGTTCTCAATCATCGGGATGCTGTCTTTTCCCCTATATACTTTCACGATGCTCTCTGCGTCTATGCGGTACACAGTCCCGAAGAAGCCCCTGCCGATAACCTCAAGACCATCGACATTCAGGCTGCGATACGCCCTCCTTACATTGAAAAGCTCCGTGAACCCCGTCGTCTCAAAGATGTCATACACGTCCCTTGCCACGTTTATTATCTTTATAGGCCTGCCCTCTGTTTTTCTCGCCTTCATCAGCATCCTGAGACCCGCGCTTGAAATATAAGAGAGATGCTCCGCATCAAATACTATTTCCTCGTCACCGTGCGCACCGAGAAATTCCAACAGTTCCTTTTCCAAATCAGGGGCATTACCCGAATCAATGCGTCCTGAAAGCTCAATTACAAACTGATTTCCACTCCTCGTCACTTTCATATGCTTTTTTCTATCCTTCTTTCCATTCCTGCATGAAATATATTACAACTCCTTAAAAAGAGCGTCCAAAACCACTTCCGGCTCCATTTCCTGTATTCTGTCAGGGTCTTTAAGACCATTTGGATCTTCCCCTGTATTCCAGGAAAACCTTCCTGCGGTGTCACCTTCAAACGTGAAATAGCTTTCAGGATCAGCCAGCTTGACCGGATATCTCTTATACCATTCAGGATAATACTTCGACATATAGCGATCCGCAAGTTTATACGCCTCGCATTCTTCAGACGATCCGATGGCGCTTAACTCCACTCCTCCCCCCGGCTGTCCGGTTCTGCTTAAGGCAGGAGCACTGTGAAGTATAACTACGCTCTTGTCGCTGCAAGTACCGAGGCTTATCCATACATGACCATTAATGCTCATGATATCCCCGGGCTTCATCATATATTCATTATCGTTTTCAGGAGCCTCTATATCCTGAGTCCACTCGCCAAAGCCCTTTTCAGAAAGCCTTTTTGCAAACCCGGTCGAACCGCCCACGTAACCGTCTCTTCCGTTTTCTGTCTCAAAGGTGTTGTACAACACCCATCCCAGATATCCCGAACAGTCCAGCCCTGCGTAGTAGTATTCGTTATAACCGCCGTATGGATAATAGCTTGTCGCGGGGTCAGCCAACGCTTCGTCCCCGTCTTTCTCCTTGAACGTATAATTTTCATCCTGTTCATTAAAGAAGCGCACCCAGTCATCAGAAACCCCTATGGTTCTCGACTGTATTGAAGAGCCTGCATCCTGCCAGTCCCATCCTCCTCCGTAAATATAGAGTGTTGTCCCAACCGGCTCCATGGCTGTCTTTAGGAAATTTACAAGAGTCCTCTCGCCCGGCGTGCCTTTTATATAAGGTTCAAATGATATCTCATCCGTTCCTGCAAGTTCTTTAACCCCGGTAACTGTTTCCCCATGTATATTGATCTCATAACTATAGTTTTCTTTTAGAAGATTCTGAATCGGATATTCATACTCTCCATTCTCATCTTTCTCTCCGGGATCTATCTGAAACAGTTTTTCTTCACCGTCGATCAGAAAACGATATCTGAAGCTTTCCTTTGTGTCCTTGTTTACATCCTCTGCGCCATAGTTTGATACGCCTAAATACCGCGCTTCTGTATAAAAACCATCCGTTGTCCCTGCACTATCCACTGCTCCGCATCCTGTAAGCATAACAAGGGTAAATAATACCAACATCATGCATGCCTTTAAGGTCATTTTTTCCATCCATTTCCTCCCGTTTCTTCTTCGTTCTTTAGTGATGATCCACATAAAAAATCACTTCATACTATACCCCGCGAAAAGAGTTAGCAACTTATCTGGGAAAATTGGCAACCTGCAGGTGAAAATCGGCAATACAGAGGTTGCTTTTTTGATATAAGATATATTACTGTCTTGAATTAATATTATTTCAATGATAATTTGGACGGATTTGAACATTCTGTTTGGATGGATTCACTGCACTCTTTATTGATCACTACAGACCATATGCTCATGGCAAAAAGCACCATTATCGTTCGGGCATGGTGCGC
>JAFUWM010000074.1 GCA_017483425.1 Lachnospiraceae bacterium
CCTGGTGCAATTTTTCGCAAAATTCACGCTTTCCACAGGCTTCACGTGCAAGCTGGCAGTAGCTGTATTCGCCCGAAAATGACTGCAGTACATTACCGGAGACATCTGTAAACTGCAGTGGAATATCGGTCGCATTATGATAATAAAATAACCGCTCCTTAAGCTTATCAATGAAGATCATGCTCTTCTAAGAATGTGCCTCTTATGTCACTCCAGTTCTCATCTGCATAAGAGATGAGCTTCTTTGCCTCTTCGTATGACATCTCCGGGAAAAAGAAGAAAGTCCTTGCGGAACCGTACTTTTTAACTACACGGTCAACGTTCTTTATCCAGTCATCCACTGTCTCCCCGGAGTATACCTTGATCCAAAGCGAAAGTCCTTTAAGGATCGCCTTGTCATAGATCTGATCCCAGTCGGGAAGCGTCCCGTCGGGTCCGGCATCACCGCTTGTCCACTGCAGCGCGTCAATACCGTCACACTCCAGTATCGCATCCAGATGGCGTATATTATCGGGTCCGTCCAGATGATACAGAACCTGGTCTCCCCATTTTGCCTGCTCTTTTAATGAGGGAAGCACAAACCTGCGGAACATATCGGGGCCTATCATGGCACCGGCATCACACTGAAGCTTTATGCATTTGCCGGGTCCCCATACCTGAAATACCGTGTAAGCGCTCGCGCCGTCCGCGTCCTTACATGCGTCATACATTGCCTGCATCGCAGGATAATACGCTTTTGTGACCTCCGTCACCCTGCGCTCTATCTCATCGTCTTCTCCCACGAGATCCATGAGCAGCAGGGATGTATCCCTCAAGGACGCGAGCACATCAATATTTTCCATGAGATCCGGGATATCGATATAGAAATCATCTCCCGCAAGCTCATGACATCTTTTTATCAAAGCTATATGCTTCTTAAACCATTCGTTTTCAGGATCAAATTTAAGCTCCGGTATATCATCCTCCCAAAACATATCCTCATCCTTGAAGCATGGCTCAAACCATACCGTATCTTCACCGAAGCCTATATCCGCTCCCAGATACGCTGCAAGCGAACCGGGGCCTAGATCCGCGTTGAGATTGGGAAAAGCCTCCGCAAGAAATAGATGCGTCTCGCAAAATCTCCGGTAGCGACCCACAAGCTTATCCGCGTTCAGATATTTATCATCCATGTCGGTCCATTTATATTCATCCGGAACATCATAATCAAGTCCCTGACAGATCTGGTCATGATAGTTGCCCTCCGGATGAGGAACCTTTGCCAGATGCTCTATCTCCGGCTTTCTTGCGACCACATGCATGAGCGGACGCCCTTTATTACTGTGATTCCAGTAATCCGTAAACTTGACCTTTGTCTCTTCCCAGTTTTCTTTGTACTTCATAGCTTCCTTCTCCTTCTTTTCCTCTATCCTTTATCAATACAGCAAACACCCGGTGAAAGTTACGGTATTCTCCCCATAGCGATAAGGCACCCCCGCAAGATCGCATACTTCGGAGACAATAAGTCCGTAAGCTTCCATGGAATACATCATCTTATCAGGCATTCTGCATGGCCTGTCAGGGCATGTACAGCCGTCACAGAGCATGCATGGTCCGGATGACAGGGCAAGACATTTCTCATCACTTGTAAGACTGTGTATGGCCTCCATTTTTTCCTTATGAAGCCTCTCAGCCTCCATCATGCCCTCATAATCAAAGCTGTCCTCGATCTCTCCAGTGGTCTGAAGGACTATCCCCTGCCCGAAAGTACCGAGCCTTGCGCCAAGCTCCTCCAATGTACCGCAATATGGCGGACAGCTCCATGATTTTCCGTAATGACGGCATCTGTCAGAGGCGCACATGGCTCTGACCTCTTTTTTAAGACGAAGTTCCCCGGGATCAAAGTAGCCCCAGTTGGAAAACCCGCTCCCTGCCGCAAGCTCTGATACTTTTTCTCTTGTCATTGAGATATCGCAAATTCTTTTATTATATCCTCTACGGACGATCCCGAAGACATCTTTTCAAGCATATAGGACGCGGGATTCAGCTTTTCCTTAACCCTCACAAAAAGCGGTTCCAGATACTTCTCCTCATTGAGGCCTCTTTCGCTAAGTCCCTCGGCGGAAAGCCTCAGTATCCTCTCAGCCAGATCGTAGACTAAATCCCTGTCAACAAAGGACGGCAGATCCTTTTTGATAAAAAGGTGCCGAAGCTCCGACGCGTTATAGCCGTGTCCGTACAAAACCCTGTCGTCTTCAAGCAATGATGTCAGCTCATGCAGCTTCTTTTTAAGTCCCGCGTGAAAAGCCGCCACGGTCATGGCATCCTTTATCGGCTGACAGCAGACACTTCTGAATTCAATAGTACCCCTGTAGGTCAGATCCTCATGCTTAAAGGATCTCAGGTAATCTATATCCTCCTGTACCGGATTTATTATGATCTTATGATATCTGCCGTCAGCATAATATTCACCCTCGACCTCGTCCTGGGCAAAATACTCTCTCAAAGGCATCGGCGTGAAGTTCACGTACTTGTCTTCCCTCTCGGCGCAGTAGATGCTTGTTGACTGTATATAGTCCAAAAGCTCATCCGTATCCTTGAAGATATACTCATAGGGTCCCACATTATGCGGATTTATCCCGTGCGTCGAATTCTCCCACAGTATATCCCTGTAGCACAAATAATCCTCGGCCTCGTTCAAGAGCACTGAATTCGAGAATATCAGCGCCTTTACGGGCTCCAGCAGTGAAAACGTGTTTATCACCTCGGGTATTTCCGCATATGAAACATCAAGCTGCACCTGCGACGCGCTCGCGAAAGTCCCGAACTCGGGATGCGGGTGGAAATACATCGGAAGCGTCCTGTACTTGTCATAGGTATGCAGATGGTGGAAAAGCATACGATACCTTCCGTTAGGCACGGGTACGTTCTGATTATAGATGCGGTAAGGGTTTATTCCCATGCCGGTAAGCGTATATGAGTATTCCGAG
>JAFUWM010000075.1 GCA_017483425.1 Lachnospiraceae bacterium
GAAGCTACTTCATATGGAGGGGCAAATATATTTACAGTAGGTGGTATTTTTACAAACCTTTCACATACTTTACTCATTCCCTATGTTAAATTTGCCGATTATTTCTTAAACAGGCATGTGAGCACAACCATGCTTCCGGTTTGGGTACACATGCTTATTATTCTGCTCTTTTTTGCAATATCCGTAGCAACGGCCGTGTTAATATATAAAAAGGACAAACTGAGAGCCTTTATTTTTTTAATACTTACGCTTCTGGTACCGTTTGCATCAATGTGGTTCTATGTGATCACCTATACGGTTTCCTACATGAGCATGCATATGACAATCTCTCTTGCACTTTCTTTATCGCTGATGATATGCATGATCGCTGTTTATCTGGGAGAGATATTCAGAGATAATACAAAGATGCTGAAACAGGCACTCATGGGTCTTATCGTTCTTGCGTCAATAGCGGCATACGGAAACCATTCCATGGTACAGTATGACCAGATGGCAATGTACATGGGAGAAATGTCCGTTAATGAATTGGGGACTGAAGTCATAGCCGAGTTGATAGCGGACGGACTTTATAATCCGAATATTAATTACTGCTTCATAGGCTCGCCGAGTGATAATCCCCTTTTCTTTAAGAATGATGTTTTTGAAAAGTGCAATAGTTATGCAAGATACGGGGACTGGGGGATTGTTGCCAACGACAACAGACAGGGTTGGAGCGGATTTTTCCTGCATATGAAAGGGATAAACCTGCATATAGCGAATAATGAAATCATAGATGCCTTTGATGATGATCCCAGAGTAGCGGCAATGCCTGTATTTCCCGTAAAGGGATCGGTGGCATTGCTGGATGATTACGTGGTTATCAAGTTGGCGGAATAGGCATCAGTTCAAGAGATATATCTTCATAAACCGGAAGAAAATGCGAGAAAGGCTTGTCTTCTCTTTGATACTTCCAACCGGAAAACCTTGTATGATCATAGTCAGGCAGATCTTTCTCCGAAAGCAGTGTTCCGTCTGAAACATCCAGTGACGAGCTCCCGTTTTCGGTTACAAAGGTCACGCTGTGAGTTTCACTTTTGTTCAGACTGATATCCGGCAATGCAGCATTGTAGCCACAGTAGGAAGCCAATAGCTGCATTCGCTTATACAGATAGAATTTTATAAAGCGGTATTTATTGCCGGCATCCGAATAGAAGCGCACAGGGATCTCATCGTTTTGCCATAAGGCTCTGTCCATTTCCAGAGAGGCGGAGATCTTTTTTGCATAACTGTCTATGCGTGTTTCGAGCAGATCGTTGAATAAAGGCATGTATTCCGCAAAAGCAGCGGCATATTCGTGTCTGTATATTTCATTGGCTAAAAGCACAGGATCCCAATCCAGACAATCTTCGGACATATCATCAAGAATGGATCTTGAATAATCATAGAAGTCCATGCCGTTCAGGGATTTGCCGCAGGACAGATCATAGTCCCAGCAGGGACCGGCATAAAGTGTATCAGACTGCCTGTAAAAGTAGTAGCTTGTCTGCATGGTGTCCGGATTATTGAATAGCTCATCTATCATGAATCTTCGGATAAAAGAATATCTGTCTATAGAAGCAGGCAGATCCCCCCCGGACATAGTATGTATACTGTCACTTATTTCTGATACATATGAGGCTATTTCGTCAGATGCTTCGGAAGTGAGCGGGAGAGGATCTTTTATCCTGAACACATTGCTGTCGACCTTGAATATTGCATCTTTTTCATTCGGATCGGCTCGTATGTCTTTTTCTACGAGAAACCCTTCATTGGTACGGAGTCTTCCATTACCGATGCCGGGCTCCTTGCAGATCAGATAGTTGCCCCGGTATTCACCATTTATATAAAGATCGATCCAGTCTGATTCGATAGCGTAGCCCATATCCATATCCGCAGACAGATCCATGGCCATTTTATTGAGAATCTTGGTGTCATCAAAGAAATTAGCGAGAAGCACCCATTTAGATGAGCTCTCCAAGCCACACATCGGAAACCTTTCTGAAAGCTTTATCTCATAGGGCTGTTTCGCGGCGTTCCAGGTAGTATTGCCGCGCCCCTTTATCAAAACAGATTCATCTCTGCATTCCAGTTTTCCGTACCGTGAATAGAGGGATATGCCGGAAGGCATATATATGTCGTGTGATATATCGGAAACGTTGGCTCCGCGAAGATCTATATCCAGGGTATACAGATTGTCAGAACGCATGAAAGAGATGAACCACGGGATGACTTCTCCGTTCCCGAGATCTATATTTACGGGCTGTACCTCGCCAAACAATGGATCTGACAGCAGACTTCCGTCCGCCAGGTATATCTTCGCACCGGATTCGTCCTGGATAAGATAGTTCATTTCTGCATATGACGGCAAGAAGAAGTAGGTGACTCCGTCTTTGTCCTGTCCCAGGACGGTAAGATCACTGTTTTTGATGTATAGTGAGCTATGGCCGGGATCAACGGTGAGCTGTCCCGTGGATCTGGAATCAATAAATGAAATAAATATAAAAGCGAAAGAGGCGGACAACAGACCGACAAGGGTTACTATAAAGAATAATTTCCTCATTGGTCTGATTCCTCCAAAATGAACCTCATATCCTCAAAAACAGGAATAAAAGGCGATAATTCGATACCGTTATTCTCATTTACCCATCCCTTATAAGTTTCGGCGTCATAGAGCGGACAATCTGATGTGTCAAGCAGGGATCCATCGGAAACCTTCAGGTGTTTTTCCGTTCCGTCCGGATATATGAAGGAGACAATATACTCCTCTCCGTTACCCTGATCCGGAACATTAAGAGCGGTTTCTGCATTCCAGATTTCAGCCAGATGATTAAAACGCTTACATAAGAAAAATCTTGTGTATCTGAAATTATCATAGACGCTCTCATAGTAGCCGGGGACAGTGTAATCCTGTCCGTAACCCGAAGTGCCATAAATAGCGCGATCCATCTGCGCGGAGGAGCTTATCTGGTAGTAATAATCATCCAGATCTGAATTAATAAGTCTGCTGAAAACGGGGATATACTGCCTGAACAGCTTGTAGACACGTTCCCTGAAAACAGGATCATCATATAGTATTCCATACCATTCAAGAGGTTGCCGGTGTTCCGGCTCATTCAATATGGAACCCTCATAGTTAAGAAAACGCTTACCGGCTTCACCGCACACATTATCAAAATCCCAGGGAGGACCGGCATACAGTACGTTTTCATTACCGGGCTTATAGAAATAACAGCTGCTTATCAAAGCATCTTCATTATAGAAGAACTCCTCAAGGATGAACCACCTTACGAAAGAATCCATGTCCAATATATCTGATATATCAGGGCTTTCAGATCGTATGGAGTTATCAACGTAATTTACGAATGCGGAAATCCCGGATATATCTGCTCCGTTATTTACATTACCGGATATTTTGACAGTGAAAGAATCATGGGGTGTAATAAAACCATATGGTTTTTTGTTATAATATACATCATTTTTTTCTACAAGCCAGCCGCCGGAGCTGATTACAGGCGAGGCGCTGTCCTTTGGCTCACTGCAGACCAGATAGTTACCGAGATACCGCCCGTTGGCGTAGAGGTCGATCCATTCTGAATCCGACACATACTTTATATCCATTTTTTTTGCGGTATCAAGAACCATTTTGTTCAGGACATCGGTTCCCTCATAAGTGCTTGCAAGCAGACACCATTTTTTCTTTGGATACAGATTTCCGATACGGATGCTTTCAGAAAAAGATATTTCATAAGGCTTTTTTTCCGGCTCGAAATATTCGGTTTGCCATGTTGCGTTTCCCCGGCCTTTGATCAGAGCGTTTTCGTCTAAATAGTTCAATACACCCGAAGGTGAATAAATCTTTGCGGACACATGCGTATAATTATCATGGTCAACAGATGATATCTCAGTATCATCAAAATTCAAAAAAACCGAATTAAGATTTGCGGATTTCATAAATTCTATCTTCCATGGAACTAAGGCTTCGTTACCTGTATCTACCAATACGTCCTGAACATGCCACAGCTCGGCATTATTCAGGACAGAGCCGTCTTTAAGGTAAAGCTTTGCAGGAGAATCCTGCATATCAATCCGTACTAAATTGATGAATGCGGGCAGACAGAAATAAGTAACCCCGTCTTTGTCTATCCCGGGGAGATCCAAACCGTACTCTTCAATGTGAAGTGTATTACCTTTTGACGGGTCTATAACCAGGATCCCGGTTAACCCGGGCTGATATGCCAGGATATAGACCGGCATAAGGGAAACTATAAGCAGCAGTATGGAATATATGATTAAGATAAGCATTTTCTTCATCAGTCAAAGTATATTCCACTCTGGCAAAACGTTCAAGGCTCATAGACTGGAAAGCAGGGGAGTTATGTTGTAGAATTAATGCGTTATGTGGTGGTCAAAGAAAATCAGTATAGCTGTTTTAACGATCATACTTGCTGTTGCAGCAGCTTATGGAACGCGGCATTCATATGCGGCAGGACCTGTATATATCTCAGAGGTGTGTACATCTGACACTGTGGCCTATGATGACAACGGAAATTACGCGAAGTATATAGAGCTATTCAATGCCTCGGAGGAGGCTGTCAATCTCGAAGGCTGGGGGCTTACGGATGATGCCGGAGATCTGTTTAAATACACTTTCCCGGACTTTATTGTCGAACCTGGAATATCTGTAGTTGCCTGGAAGAACTCAGATATAGAGGATGCGCCGCCGTACAGACCGGGATACATGGTTATAGATCTGCATGATCCGGATCTTCCCGTTTCCAATGGTGGAAAAATTATCCTTACCGATAACGAAAACAATATAATTGACAGAGTGAGTATTCCTTACGGGATACCTGAAAACAAAACTTATGAAACATATTTTTCCGGTCTGGATAATTATACTATTGGTGAGGCTACGCCATACTATATTAAAGAGAGTGTAAAAAACACAGAAGATTATGAAAGAGAAGATA
>JAFUWM010000076.1 GCA_017483425.1 Lachnospiraceae bacterium
ATGATTGAAAATGATAAAGAAGATGAATGATCATGACATCAAGAGAACTATTAAATGTAAAGATTTCATTGCGCAGACGAGGATGGATCTCTGATGAGATAGATGATTTTTTAGTGTTTGTAAAAAACAACAAACCCACTGTGGAAGAAGCGGAAAAATCCAAGCAGAATCAGGGAAAGAATGAATAGATGAAGGTAGTATTGTTAGCAGGGGGGAAGGGCACGAGGATATCCGAGGAAAGCCAGTACCGCCCGAAACCGATGATAGAGATAGGCGGTAAGCCCATACTCTGGCACATAATGAAGGAGTACTCGTATTACGGATTTAATGAATTCGTGATCTGCGCAGGCTACAAGCAGGAGTATATCAAGGAGTGGTTCAGCAGGTATTTCATAAGCAACTCTGACGTGACCTTTGATTATACGGGGGGCGGACTTAATACGATAATCCATGACGAGCATATCGAACCATGGAAAGTCACGGTAGTCGATACCGGATTAAACACGATGACAGGCGGACGTGTGAAACGCATAAGCAAATATGTCGGTGACGAGCCTTTCATGCTGACCTATGGAGACGGGGTCTGCGATGTTGATATTTCCAAGCTCCTTGAATTTCATATAGAAAACGGCAAGACAGCTACGCTCACTGCTGTACTCAGGGAAGAGGAAAAGGGAGTCCTTGATATAGATGAGAATAATTCGGTCAGGTCTTTCAGGGAAAAGAGAGCGTCTGACGGGACTCCGATAAATGCGGGATATATGGTTCTCGAGCCGGCGATATTTGATTACATAGAGGGAGATGCCACGGTATTTGAGCGGGATGTGCTGGAGAAGCTTGCGGATAAGGGCGAGCTCATGAGCTATACTCACAGAGGCTTCTGGCAGTGCATGGACAGCGCAAGGGAAAAAGTGATACTTGAGACTATGATAGAAAACGGTAAAGCACCGTGGATACACAAATGACAGAGCAGGAATTAAGACAGCAGATAAAAGAGCTCGTAACGGAGTATTATAAAAAATATAAAAAACCGGCGGAATCAAAGCAGGATTTCAAGCCCGGAGACAGGATAAGCTACGCATCCAGAGTATATGATGAAAAGGAAATGACAAGCCTTACTGATGCGATGCTTGATTTCTGGCTTACATCCGGACGCTTTTCTGAGGAATTCGAGCGTGAATTTGCCTCATGGATCGGATCAAAATACGCTCATCTTGTCAATTCGGGCTCCAGTGCAAATCTGATCGCATTTATGGCGCTCACGGCTCCAGAGCTTGGAGACAGGCGTATAAACAGGAGAGACGAAGTCATAACCGTCGCCTGCGGCTTTCCGACTACGGTATCGCCGATACTGCAGTACGGAGCCGTGCCGGTATTCGTTGATGTGACGGTTCCCCAGTACAATATAGACGTGACAAAGCTTGAAGAGGCGTATACAGACAGGACAAAGGCTGTCATGATAGCGCATACCCTCGGAAATCCCTTTGATATCAAGGCGGTTAAGGAATTCTGTGAAAGACATAATCTCTGGCTCATAGAGGATAACTGTGACGCTCTCGGAACCAAGTACACCGTAGACGGCAAAACAAAATATACAGGCACATGGGGAGACATTGGCACATCAAGCTTTTATCCGCCGCACCATATGACGATGGGAGAGGGCGGATGCGTATATACCGATGATCCTGTACTTCACAGGCTGATACTGTCCTACCGTGACTGGGGAAGAGACTGCATATGCCCGCCCGGAAAGGACGGAGTATGCGGACACCGGTATGATGGTCAGCAGGGCGAGCTTCCGCAGGGATACGACCATAAATATACATACAGCCATCTGGGATATAACCTTAAGGCAACCGATCTGCAGGCATCTATCGGTGTCGAGCAGTTAAAGAAATTCCCGGATTTCATAGAAAAAAGAAAGTACAACTGGAACCATCTTCATAAAAGACTCGAAGCTTCTGGAGTATCAGAAAAGCTGATCCTCCCGGAGGC
>JAFUWM010000077.1 GCA_017483425.1 Lachnospiraceae bacterium
CTATGCTCAGCAGCCCTTCCTGCAATCCTTTCATCATCCGCGAGAATTCTTTCTCCCTGGGACAGATATCAGGAACGATCTGGGCAAATTTGACCGTATCTGTCGTGGTTGCCGGTCCCGGATTTAACAGGATCTTCCTTTCTGGCGCTTTCACTTCACTTCCACCTCCGACTCTTCATCTTTCTTTTGATGCTCCTGATATTTACGCACAGCATAGTCAACTATCAGCTTCGCGCTTTCACCGGGATGCATCCATGCGCTGCTTCTGATCTCCTCAAGATTTCTTTTTAAATCCTCGCTGTTTACAGCCCGGTCTATAACCTCTTTCATCCTGCCGAAGTCCTCTTTTTTAAGTGGTATCCCGATCTTCGGAAGAACTTCAAACACCCACATAGGCTCATCAAGCCAGGCAGCGTCATAGGGTGCTTTGTCAAAAGACGTATCGGCATAGATGACCGGACGGCCAAAAACAAATGCATAATCAAAAAATACTCCGGAAAAATCCGAGATCATAAGATCCGAGCTGCTCAATGCATCAAAATTGTCATCATCAAAGTTCCAGGATATATTATCATCATCAGGGTATTGCTTCAACAGGGGCTCTATTATTTCTTTATCCGATGTCATTGACTGGGGATGAGGACGTATTATCAGTCTGTATCCCGTATTCAGCAGACTCTCAATGATCCCGGCGCCGTAGCGGCACAGGATGCTGCTCTCTCCCCAGGACGGCGCCAGCAATATGGTAAGTCTGTCATGCTTTTCGTTCCCTGCCTCTTCGTATCGCGCCTTCATTGTGTCCAGATATGTAAGTCCGACTATTTCTATATCCTTGACCGGATCATTCCGGCGCTGCTCAAGTTTTCTTATCTGATCCACCTGAAACTGCCCTGTAGTCAGAACAGCGTCATAGTAATCCAGTCCGAACATCCTGTAGCTTGTCACATCATAGATCCCATGCATTATGTGCACATACCAGCCTGCGCTGCGTGATCTTTTCCATTGATACACATCAAGTCCGGGTGTAGTGGAGATACATATTCCCGCGTTCATGACGTTAAGCCGCGCCGACGCTTTATTTATGCCGCCTATGTATTCGCTTATCACATATTTATATTCTGACTGAAGAGCCGGATCATCCCCGGAGGCTGTCCAGTAATAAACCTTTATCTTTCTCCGCTCAAATTCATCACATATCGGCTTGAATACATTCCAGTATCTCTTGCTGTCGCTGAAGATAACATATGGCATGTGATCCGTGCCTTGTACGCTTAAACCTCCCCTGCCTATAAGGCTTTTTATTTTCAGCCTGACTTTCTGAAGAAAGAAGAATGAAACCGACAGCAGACTCAATACGATCGTAAAGATCATACTGCCCGTACCGGGATCTATATACAGCAGCATTTATCAGCACCTCCAAGCTTTCCGCTTTTAAACCATCACGATTCTGTCCCGGGCTCCGGCACTTCCACCCAGTTGGACTTTTCAAATATGTTATCGTGTATGGAATACCATGGTTCATCATCTGTTGTGAACCTGATCTTATCAGCCGTGTTTGGCTCATCAATGGTCGACCAGTAGTGTGACAACGTCACATACTGCACGCCCTCATTCTTTTCATGACCATCAAGCTTCCCTCCCGTAAAAGGGTTTGCCGGATCCTCTACAAGATCCTTTACTGCAAGTGCAGGCGTGTCGGCATTTGTCATAAACTCATATGACTCTTTATATTCTCCATCTCCGAAATCCTTAAACATAAGGAGCGGGTTTGCCTGTTCCATATCCGTACCGTTATCAAGTATCAGTTTCGGGAAATTTCCGAGCATGTCCCCGTGATCGGCAACTATCACTATCCTTGTATTATCGTACACTCCGTTTTGTTTAAGATAATCAAACCACTCACCAAGCATTATAAGGGCGGCGGCATTGGTATGATATTCGATGTAATCCTTTCTCTCTTTTATCTCAAGCCTGTTCCCTTCTTCATCCAGCCTGTATCCCTTTTCAAGACCTTCATTATTAACGTGTCCGACAAGATCATAGTCCGGGAGCTGGAACTCGGTCTGCTGGTGTGTCATCTCATTATCCAGGATCATAAAGGTATTACTGTCCGAATCCTGTATCCTTGTCATCGTCGCCATATTTTTAAGGACTCCCCAGCATGTAAGGATATCCCAGTTCACCTCGCCCGGTTTTTCAGCCCTTAAGTATTCAGCGTCATCATATATACAGGGCTGCAGGATCATCGGGCTTACTCTTACAAGGCTGTACATAAAAAATGACCGCCTTCTCGCTGTTTCCACTGTAGCGTAGTATTCCTTCACGCTGAAATGCCCTCTTGCATGATAGGCTTTTATTTCCGGATACTTGTCATATATCGAAAGATCCGGCCAGGTCGTATAACCGGCGTAAGGCGGATCGATCACTACAGACTCGTATCCTTCATTTGAAAACAGCACCGGCAGGACGGATATCGCTTCGTCATGCTTCTCGCCCAATGTCATATCCGTCCTCGCGTTCATAGCTACCGGAGAGTATTCATATCCGCCATAAAGCGAGGCGGAGGTAAAATTCGTATGCATGCCGAAAGATACTGTATTCGGGAAATAAGTGAATCCTGAATACTGCTGCTTCAGCTCAGGCTTTTCTGCCATTACATATGGCACATATCCGGAGATTGCCTTATCAAGCATTATCACTATCACGTTTTTTCCCTTTGTAGAAAGATTAAAAGACGGCTCGGTATCGACGTCATACAGATTAAAATCTGTTTTGGATATTACCCGGACAGTCCGCGCGATATTAAAACAGGTCAAGAGCACGAGACTCGCCGTAACAACTGCATAGATCCCTCCGATCATTGCAGGTTTTTTTGCCCTTACAAGCAGCATTATCAATACAGCCGCGGCCAGCACACCGGCTTGAAGCAGGATCTGATTTACGGTAAATACAGGAAACTCGTTATACCTTAGATCTGATGACAGGACCCCCGTATCTCTTACGAAAAGGAAATAGTCAACGACTGCAATACCGCAAAGCAGCCATATGATAAGGCATATCACGCGCTTTGCCTTATTTGACGCAAGAGCATAGAACACCGACAGCCAGCAAAGAAAGAAGCCTGCAGAGATACAAAAAGTACTGGCAACATAGGTCAACGGATTTTTATACGCAAGCATCTCCACAAACTCCGTGGGTGAAGAGGCTACAAGAGCGGATGGTATAGTCAGTCCGATAAGGCAGGTAAGGGTCACGGCTCCGCCCAGATATGCCGCGAGTGCCGGAGCTTTACCGGTATCTGTTTTTTCCGGTTTGCCGGACGGATCCTTAAGGATCAGGTTTTTCACAAGTGAAAAAACGTTATTCATGATCCAGTAAAGTACCAGACCGGAGGGTGATGTATAGAGCAGTATCAAAAAAATACCCGCGAGCACATATATCTGTATATTGTCCTTAAGTGGAGTTCCCCAGGTATATATAACAGTCGCCACACAGTTTATCAGGGTCATCAGGATCGGCAGTACATTGACAGTCAATGCCCCTGCCTTAAGCAGACCGTCAGGTCTTCCCAAATCCTGTATGCATAAATAAGAAGCCCCGTCCAAAAGGTTCAGATTTGAAAGGAAGTGATATGCCGCTATAAAAAACGGGATCTGAAGAACCAGTGATACGGAGCTTCTTAATGAATACAACGGGTGATAATCCATCTTTCTGTAATACGCAGAAAGCATCATTACCTTTTCATCTCCCTTAAAGGCTTTTCGTATATGATCAGACCAGAGCTTCATCTTCGCCTGTCTTTGCCTCTCCTCGTCCTGTATCTTATCAGCTCTTAGATACAGAGGGAGTAGGAGAAAGCTGATGACAATGCTTACTCCTATGATGGCAACACCGGGATTGCCCGCCACCCGGTTAATAAGAGTAAAGCATACCTCCAAAAGTAATTCTATAGGGTAAATAATGACGTAATATATTGCCGATGACATCGCGCATGAGAAACCTCGCTTTCATATCTGCCTTACGGTATATACCCGATTCCCGGTGTTTTGCAAGAGGGGTTTCCAGATTGTCACATGTTGTCACGTTTTGTCACATTTTGATTCGTTTACTATAGATCCAGTCCTCGATAAAGCTGTAGATCATCATGATATAGATCGGGGTGAAAATGAA
>JAFUWM010000078.1 GCA_017483425.1 Lachnospiraceae bacterium
ATACCGGGCTTTTATGGCCTTCTTCTCGGCTCTCTCAGGTTTGCTCCCAGTCTCTTCTCCTTTAGCCCTGCTGTCGCATTCCTTCCAAATCCCGTCCATGTACCAGCCTGCGCCGTATGTCGTCACTGTGGTCACGAGCATATATATGATATATACCCCGCATGCCATCAGGTAGAAAGAGTAGCTTGCCGCCAAAAGCACCAGATATCTGTGTTTTTGCGGTAAAACATAATATAGTACTATGCATACCAGCACAAATGCTGCAAATTGAAAAGATACGAATGACAACCTTCAGCTATCCCCCTCTCCGATCCGCTGTCTGACCACTGCTCCAACAAACAGCACCACTCCTGCCAACGATACAATAAACCCCGGTATAGTCCCATGTGGTATATATTTCATCTCGATCTCATGATGTCCACGGGGAAGCTTAAGCCCCATTAGCATCTCCACTGCCGGCACAGATTCAATCCTTTTCCCGTCACAATACACCTTCCATGCTGTATCATAAGGGATTGAGATTACAACCATCTCACCATTTTCAGTATCTGTGTCAAACTTAAGATGCGAACTTGCAATCTCGGATACGGCACCTATTCTATCATTCAGATTCCCGGCTCTGCCCGACCATGTTTCGAGCGCATCCGAATCCTCATAATAAAAACAAGCCTCCGATATTGTAAGCTCATCTTTCAATATCTGCATCCTGATTTCCACATCCTCTCCCTTGCTGAACGTTCCTGCATTTAAAACGTTCCAGTGATTCTCCGTGAAATACCAGCCCAGAGAATCTCCGTTTACAAAAACCTCTCCGCTCTGCATCGCGGGAGCTGAAAAATACAGATACAAAGGCATATTGTCCTCTGTTATATGCACATTATACACGATAAATCCTTCATCATCCGTCCTGACAAAATGTCCGGGCGCATCCTCCTCTGCCCCATCGAGTCTGTATCCGCTCTCAGCCCTGATATATAATGGATTTGCCCCATCATTTGTTCCCGTTTCCCATACTGCGGCAAGATGGTTCTGTTTTTCAAAGGTATTTTCTTCATCAAACGTAAAATCAGTCATTTTATCCGGAGCTATATAAGCCATAGGCAGAGCATAAGCATTCTCATATATGCCGTATCCCCCTTCTTCCCCCATATAGTCATAGGGCTTTTCCGTATCGCCCTGCCCAGCAATGAAATACTTAACACCGAGCACCGCGTCTGCAAAAGAAGTACTGCCTCCGTTATAAAAAGTATAATATATTGTCTCCCTGAAGCCGTAATTTGTAAGATAATGGTTTATTGCATCCTTTTCGCAGGAGCTGTCATGAGATAACCCGATATAATCAAACATCGCCGGATCATTTACGGTTCTGTCAAAATCCTTCTCTATCCTGTAAAAACCTCCGTCCTTTGATTTGATGTATGAGACAGCTTCATCCACTCTGTGGTAGTCATCCCTAAACTTGGACATGGACGGCAGTACACCGTCGTCCGCGTTCATCTTTATATACGAAACCTTTGCGTTGTATAGCATATCAGGAGCAGAAATGCAAGCGAGAAGAATCAAACCCAGCAAACAGTTTTTCCCTCCTTTGCTGCACAAAACCGCCGAAACTGATATGCCGGCTACAATTATTGCATTTACGATCTGCCTCTCCCTGTCAAAATACGCGTTGCGGGTTACTATAAGCCAGACCATGTACATACCGATCAAAAATACAGAGATCAATACATTCTTCTGTTTTCTGTAGTCTTCACGCTCTGTATCCGTAAGGGATATGATCCCCTTATACCCCAATACCGCTACCGTGATACTCACATAGTACGCATACCTCCAGTAAAAGCCCTCGGGATTGTTAAACCCATGCCATACGGCATCTATCGCGTTTATCCACATACTGGCAAAAAGAACCATAAGCAGCAGCAGATTGGCAAGCTTTTCCCTTACAGGATATTTGTCAGATAAAAAGTATACAACCGCAAAAAATGCTCCTGCAACAGAGCAATAAATGAGAGGCATGAGCTCGTTTCGGGAGCTCCCGGAAAAGAAGCCCGCAAAAAGCTGGTTCATGGCAAAGTTCCTGTAAAGCCCGTAGTCCGCCCCCTCGGTCGTCTTCTCTCCGATAAGCGAAAGGCCTGTGCGTATCAAAAAGAATCCATCCAGCATGAGAACCATGATCCCGGTACAGACAAATCCTTTCCATTTTCGCAGGATATCCCCGTTGTTTATTACCCTTGTTACATAAAAAATGCACAGAAAGATAACCAGCATGAAGCCCATATGATAATTGATATAGATAAACAGAGTGACTGAGAGCACATATGGGATCCATCCTCTTCGTCCCTCAAGATAATCCAGAAAAAACCAGATCACAAGAGGCAGAAGTGCCAGGCATCCAAAATAGATAGTCAGTACCAGATACCCGAAGAAAAAGCTGCAAAAGGCGTATCCCGTAGAAAAAACAAGTGAAATGTATGATCTTTTATATCTTTCATTCAAGAGTATAGCTGCGTTTAATCCAGCTATAGATACCTGTAGGGCAAACAGAAGCTCAATCCCTGCCGCTATCCTGTCTCCCTGAAACAAAAAAAGGATAAAAAGCAGCGGATCATGGAGCTGAAAGGCCGCAAGTCCCGGAAAATCTCCCCCGAGAGTCTTTGCAAGCATATACGAAAAATCATTTTTCGAATGGAATATATTGATGAAGTACGCATAAAAGTTCACAAATTCCAGATCCATATCCCCTGTTAATATTGAAGAATCACCATATGGCCAGATCCCGCAGAGCGCATAAAAAATCTGTACCAGGGCGAATGGAACAAGAAACGCCAGGAGATATATCAGCAGTTTATCTTTTTTTTGAATTATCTTTTCCATAACCACCCTTCCTCCAGAGCATGTGAATCAGGGGTATATACAGCGTAAAGGTCAGTATCTGTTTCCGGAGCAAAGCTGTCGTCTACTGCCGTACCGTCCGGAAGCGTGAAAGCTTCAATCTCCCCCCAGAAGGCCTCGTCGTTATCAGAATGAGCATTGTCGGGAAGATATCCCAGAGGTTCGTTTTTGGGGGCAAGAGTCCTTATGTCTCCCCAGGCAAAATGAAATGTTACCGATATGTATTTTGACGTATCACTATAGTAATCGCTTAGGAGAGCGTTTCTGTCCCGCATCCATTCCTGCAGACCGTTCAGATCTTCAAGACTGTGAAGACCCCTGAAATGGAATCTGTGCTGAGCATCCGCTATTCTGAGAGAGGCATATATTGTTTTCCCCTTTTCCTGCATTGTGCCATATATATAGGCATTGAGCATAGGTGAGAAGCTGTCGAGATAATATGAGCTTACCTTATCCATGAAACGTGGAGATTCCCCAAGAATATCAAGAAAGATGCCGCCCCTGTCAGGGATTATGTGGGATCTTAGTGCCAGCTCCTCATGAAAGGGCAGGGTCTGCATGATCCCGCAGGCAAGATCCAGATCCCATATAGGACCCGCGTGAAACAGTCCGTCCTCTCCAAGATAAACATAAAAACTTGCGTAATCCACATCAACGTTACATAGAAAATCTTGTATTATGTACATTTTTACGAAGGAATCGACATCTATGTATTTTTCATAATCCTCATTGGCGGCTATCACTTCATACGCTTTATTATACCTGTTCTCAATGTATGACATCTGTCCGCTGTCAGGCTCCTCAGGATAATGAACAACTATCCCCTGATCATGGCTTATAAAGAAATTTTTCTCGTTTTCATACCTGTAATCCAGTTCCAGCAGGTAGCCTGTCTCATCCGGTTTTGAAGGGATGTCAGGGAGTTCAAGCAGCTCATCGCCCTTTATACGGTTAGTGATGAGATACAGACCGTTATATGTCCCGTTGATGTAGAGATCTGCAAACCGTGAATCGAACATCATGGACATGTTTGTCAACCTTGCCATGTCAAATGCGGCTTCCGTGCGCAGCAGATGATTCATATCATAGGAGTTTGCCTTAAATGCGTATTTTTTTCCCTGTCGCATACCGAGTATGGAGACTGGCTGTTTTAAGTTGATATTGTATGGCTTCACATCCATATGGATGAATGAGGTATTGCCCCTGCGGGACATATCTATTTCCGCATGAGTATCTGTCAGACCATCAGGATCCACTACAGTCATGATACCGGATACATGAAGCTTGGAAAGCCTTTCTTCGGGATTTTCGGAATTTATCCCATCTATTCCCGCTTCAGAAACATTAATGTATACAGAAGGTATGTTTCCGGCAAAGAAGAAATTAATATATCCGTTAAAAATTTCTTTTCCGGCGACTGAAAGTAACCGGATCGAGACATAAGGATTTCCGTCATCAGAGATATCCCTGATATAGGGAAGAATATTTTCCCCTGATTCAATGAAGAATTCATCGTTTATAACTACCTTGCCGGTTTCCCCGGGATGATAGCCTATCATAAGCTCGTCATGAGCGCATCCCGGAACAAAAAGATTATAAACATTATCTATACCGGCCGGGGACAGCCGGATACTGACGGCATCATTATAGTAAAAATACAGGGAATCCATTGCAGTCAGGCTGCTGTGCCGGTTGCCCGAATGATACAGGTATATCACAGAGAGTACAGCAAGTATTGCTGTAAGCAGGGATAATATCAGTATTCTCTTTGTTTTTAATTTCATACCGGGCATATCACAGATTTTACCATAAAGTTTTTGATAGTGTACAACATCCTCTATAAAACGCAGTTTTATATCTGATTCTGCCCGGTCACGCTCTAAGGATGCTGATACCGTAACCTATAAACGCTATGACAGAAATGACTTCAAATACTCTCCAGTACCAGGGCTCCCTGTAATAAACCCTCACTGTCCCATGATATCCCGCAGGTATTTGAAGACAAAGTCTGGCATTATCCCCCGAACCGGTCTCTATAGTCTCAAGTGTAGCAATGTCCTCCGCATGATAACCCGGATAAGCGAATAGTGGAATAAGCACGGATGAATCTCCGCCATCACAAGCCAGTTCCAGTCTTCTTTCACCACCTGCAGCTTCATATGATCGGATCTCTACCCCGTCATCTTCCACGCTCTCAACTCCGTGAGGCAGGTCAATAAGCCTCCCTGAATCACTTGGAAGATACTCCTCCCGGCCTATGCTCTTGTCCAGATAATGCTCATCTGTCGCCCTTGTCCAATCAGCTTCATTTATAAATGGATCATAAAAAGCTCCGAGAGATATCACCGTACCCAAAAGCAGGATTCCCGTCCATAGTTTACATCGGTATCCGAAACCATAGTCAGAGTCCATATACCTCCGGAGCATGCATACAGCAGCAACGCTGAGCACTACTGTGGTTATCTCCAAAAACCTCCAAGGATACTGCACCATACGCGCGAGCCTTGAAATGCCTTCCATTCTTCCATCTGTAATACCCGCTATGCTGTCCCAGGGGAAGAAATACATTGACAGTACAAGCGACAGTGACGTCAGGACAAATACCACCTTCTGCCTATGTCTGTCACCATATCCTTTGCTTATCATAGTAAATATAAGCATGGCAAAGGCTGAAGTCATGCCTCCTCCTATACTAAGGGGCATCTCCATTGGAGTCGCGGTAGTAGAATACCCTGTTCCTCTCATAAAAATATTAAACACCTGCGTCGGATAAGCGCCCTCCGCCTGTATATACGTCTGATGATCATACATGCTGAGGGGAATTGCTCTCATGGTAAGCAGCATTGGCATAATGAACCAGCATGAAAGTAAAACCGTCATCAGGGCAGCCTTACCGATCGCGATCATCACAGGTTTTGTAAAGGTCTTTTTATATTCCATCAAACAGAATATCACAAGGAATAATGATACCATCTCTATGCTGAGCAGATGGCACAGTGCTATAGCTGACATCCCCAGTCCTAAACAAAACCATCCTCTCCTGAACACTGCGTCCACGTCATCCTCTATAAAACTCGATTTTATATCTGACTTACACCGGTCGGATGCTGATACCGTAACCGCCCAAAATACGGGCGTAACGGTATCATGCTC
>JAFUWM010000079.1 GCA_017483425.1 Lachnospiraceae bacterium
AGAGCCTCTTACATTCTATATGGACGGAAAGCCGGGAAAACTCTCCTATTGGATAAATATTCTTGGCGGAACCTATCTTTACTTCGCAAACGGGCTTGGCTCTTTCCTTTTTTGTGTTTATGTGGATATAAAGCTTTATGGATACTCAAGCCGCATACGGAGGATTTATTATAAGTTCGGAGCCGTGGTTGCCTGTATTTTGCTCTCTCTCCTTATAAACATCTGGGGCGGCTATTATTTCTATGTGGATGCCGATAAAAGAACCAGTGCTTTTAATGAAAACGCCGGAAGACCCTATAATATAGGCTTTTCTATAGGCCACGACAAATATGACAAGGAAAATGACGACGCCGACTCTTTCTTTAAGAAAATTGACGAGGCAATGTATATTGATAAAGCAAGGGTTCACAGGGAGCGCGCCCTGACAAATGACCGAAGGAAAACGTAAAGGAATATACCATGAATAAAAGCTTGTATCTGGCGCAATCATATAATGACGCATGGAGTGATTACTTAAGGAGCATGAAAGCTCCCTCTTTTCCGGTTTGGGATTATATCATATTAACAGCGAGCAATGAGCATCAGGCGCAATCTTTTAAGCTGCAGACAGAGGCCAGACGGGAGTATCTTCCCGTGGCGACAAAGATAGCCATTATCCCGGATGAAGGGGGAGTAAGGGTAGGCTCAGGCGGGGCAACCCTGTCTGTACTTAAGTATCTGATGGAGCAGGAGGGTTCTTTTGAAGGGCTCAGGATACTCGTCATTCATTCAGGCGGAGACAGTAAAAGGGTTCCGCAGTATTCCGCTCTAGGAAAGCTTTTCTCACCCGTTCCGCATGAACTGCCTGACGGAAGATCCAGTACGCTTTTTGATGAATTTATCATAGCGATGTCTGCCGTTCCGGGGAGGATAAGAGAAGGAATGCTGATATTAAGCGGCGACGTACTGCTTCTTTTTAACCCTCTGCTCATAGACTGGAGCGGAAAAGGCGCGGTTTGTATCAGCTTTAAGGAAGATGTGGCGACAGGAAAAAACCATGGGGTATTCCTGCGCGGCGAGGATGGATATGTTAAAGCTTTCCTGCATAAACAGACGGTTGAGACACTTACAGCACTCGGAGCCGTAAACGATGCGGGCGCGGTTGATATAGATACAGGCGCCCTGATCTTCGGTGTCGATGTAATGGAAGCGCTCTATTCTCTGATATCCGATGAAAGCGGATTTAATGAGAGTAAATACAGGGCTTTTGTAAATGACCGGGTTAGGCTCAGCTTATATGGCGATTTTCAGTATCCTATGGCGGAAGACTCTGCCATAGAGCAGTTTTATCTGGAGAAACCCGAGGGGGAAGACAGTCCCGAGCTAAGGGCGTGCAGGGAACAGATATGGCATGCTCTCCGCTCTTTCAGGATGAAGCTTTTGCGCCTTGCTCCCGCTAAATTCATTCATTTCGGAACGACCAGAGAGGTCTTGAACCTCATGGACAAAGGCGTTGAGAGTTACAAGGAGCTTGGCTGGAGTTCAATTGTAAACAGCATCAGCGGATCAGTTTCGAGTTATAATTCTGTGATAAGTCCCAAGGCGCATACAGGCAGAGGAGTTTATGCAGAGGTGAGCTATATTCACGGGAACGCGGTAATAGGGGATGAGAGCATACTTTCACACATTGATGTCACAGATGACAATATCCCGTCTCGTGTAGTAATGCATGGGCTAAAGCAATCCAACGGCAACTTTGTCTGCCGCATTTACGGGGTTGATGACAATCCTAAAGAAAACAAGCTTTTCGGCAGGGAACTTGCAGGAGATCTGTGGGATGAAGGCTGTGAGCATAATTTATGGCACGCAAAGCTGTATCCTGAAAAGCCCACAATAAAAGAGGCGGTAAAAGCAGCGCTTGATATATATGATACTGTCCGAGACGGAGGGGCTCTTAAGTCTGAGGGTAAATCTTTGGCAGAGGGATTTAACGATGCGGATCCGGGTGCCATAATAGACTGGAACAGGCGAATGTCCGAGCTTGTCAGGATGAACCATATACAGCGGCTAATCGATAACAGGATACCGGCAAGTGAAGGGGTATTAGAGGCGCCCCTCACGGATTTACAGAGGGAATGGCTGGAGGAACACATAAACAGAGCCGATTTCAGTGAGCGTATGAGACTCCATTATTACACAGGTATCGCTATGGGGGATGAGGCGGAGGCATCAAAAGCGTTTTCCGCTCTTTCGGAGGCTATACTTAAATCCGGGCTGGCAGGGATAAGAGAAAACAGGGACATAAGTATAATAAAGGAACGTCATGAGGTAAGGCTTCCGCTAAGGGTAAACTGGGGAGGGGGATGGTCGGATACACCTCCGTACTGTAATGAAAACGGCGGAACCGTCCTTAACGCAGCGATTCTTCTTAACGGCGAAAGGCCTGTGAGGGTGGAGCTTAGAAAGCTTAAAGAGAAGATGATCGTTTTTGATTCCAGGGATATGGATGTACATGGGGAATTTACCGATATAGCTTCTCTTCAGTCTGTAGGAGATCCTTTTGATGCGTTCGTACTGCAAAAAGCAGCACTGCTTGCATGTGGAGTCATACCGGCAGGAGGAGGGGATCTGGATGGGATCCTCGAAAGACTTGGCGGCGGCATATGGATGGACACCGAAGTCGTGGGAATCCCCAAGGGGTCCGGACTGGGAACAAGCAGCATATTGGCGGCAGCCTGTGTAAAGTCGCTTTTTGAATTTCTGGGTATCGGGCATACCGAGAAGGATCTGTACAGGCATGTGCTCTGTATGGAGCAGATCATGTCTACGGGCGGAGGATGGCAGGATCAGGTCGGAGGAGTTACGGACGGTATAAAGTACATAACCTCAAAGCCCGGGATCCTGCAGGAGATACAGGTGGAGCATGTGCATCTTGATAAAAAGACAAGTGATGAGCTGAATGAACGCTTCTGCCTTATATATACCGGACAGAGGAGACTGGCAAGAAATCTTTTGCGGGATGTCATAGGACGGTACATTGGGAACGATCCGGATAATGTATACGCCCTTAACGAGATCCAGCGCAACGCCGCCCTCCAGAGGTTTGAACTGGAACGCGGTAATATTGACGCCTTTGCGGAGCTTCTGGATCAGCACTGGAAGTTAAGTCAGATGATAGATTCCGGAAGCACTAATACGCTGATCGATCAGATATTTGACTCTGTGAAGGATCTGCTTGCGGGGCGTATGATCTGTGGCGCCGGCGGAGGCGGCTTCCTGCAGGTTGTATTAAAAAAAGGAGTGTCAAAGGCACAGTTACAGGCTCGTCTGAAGGAAGTATTCTCGGATACTGATATCAGCGTGTGGGATTGTACACTTGTATGATATTTAATAATTGGATTTAGGAGCGGATAATGGCAGAGACAGAGAGATATACCGAGATAAGGGAAGAGGCGGCGACGCGGATAGACGAGATATTCGGGCAGAATGTCTTTAATGACAATGTGATGCGTCAGCGCCTTCCCAAAAAGACATACAGGGAACTAAGGCGCGTAATAGATGAGGGAAAGTCGCTGGACCCCGTGACCGCGGACGTCATAGCCCATGCAATGAAAGAATGGGCGATAGAGAAGGGAGCTACGCATTTTACTCATTGGTTCCAGCCGCTGACCGGGATCACGGCGGAGAAGCATGACGCTTTCATATCCCATGAGGATGATGAAGGGCGGGTAATGACCGAGTTTTCGGGAAAAGAGCTGGTAAAGGGAGAGACTGACGCTTCCTCATTTCCTTCAGGCGGGACGAGGAGTACCTTTGAAGCGAGGGGTTACACGACTTGGGACTGCTCAAGCCCGGCTTTTATAAAGGAATCCGGCTGCGGCAAGATACTCTGTATCCCCACGGCGTTTAATTCCTACACCGGAGAGGCTCTTGATAAGAAAACTCCTCTGCTCAGGTCGATGGATGCCTTATCCATGCAGGCTCTCCGCATAGTGAGACTGTTTGGAAATACGGAGGCAAAAAAGGTCACTACCTCGGTGGGACCTGAGCAGGAGTATTTTCTCATAGACGAAACTTTATATAAGAAAAGACCTGATCTCATGTACACCGGAAGGACGCTTTTCGGCGCGCCTGCTCCGCGGGGACAGGAGATGGAGGACCATTATTACGGTGTTATCAGGGAGCGGGTCGGC
>JAFUWM010000003.1 GCA_017483425.1 Lachnospiraceae bacterium
AGGAGCCCGCAGATGAGATAAGGGAAGCAAAACGAGCCACGGGAAGATACAATATTCTTTTTGTTTCTGAAGGAACAAGGCATGTGCGGACTATTCATACTTCGGCTGAAAGAATACTGCTGGTGACGGCTTTAGTGGCTATTATCATAGGGGCTCTTATCGCGTATATACTTCACTGGTCTTCCGTAAAAGAAGAATATGAGGACAGGATAGACGCGCTTAATGATCAGATCACCACTCTTTCCGAAGATAAGATACTGCTTCAGGCAGATATAGAAAATCTGGATCAGGAGCTAAAGGAAGCAAACGATAAGCTCAGCCAGCATGATTCTCAGGCTCAGGCTAAGACCGAGGAGCAGGCGCTGCTTTATATGCCTTCCGCCCTGCCGCTTGATTCACAGGCACTGCCAAGTGAGTTCGACAAGGAAAACAAGTGGATCACGATGGATGCGGCGCCCGGAGTAAGGGTAGTGGCTACGGGAGCCGGAACCGTGACATATGCCGGCGAGAGTGTTGAGGCAGGGGGATATCTTGTAAGCGTGGATCACGGTAACGGATATCAGTCCAATTATTACTGCCAGAGTGCGCCTGTGGTAAAGGAGAACGCCGCGGTAAACAGGGGGACAGCGCTTTTTGTGATAGGCAATGAAACTGACAAGCTTATATACCGCATACAATATGAGGGGGATTATATAGACCCGTATACGGTACTGAACATTGCAGGGTAAAGAAATCTGATCGGATATAAACCGGCGCTTGAATATGAGGTGACAACTATGAGACTGGATAATACGGACAATGCCTGGCTTGGTTATTCCAAAAACGACAGGAAAGAGTTAAAGGATCTTGCAGACTCTTATATTGATTTTCTTTCCAAATGCAAAACCGAAAGGGAATGCGTGAAAGAGATCGTTTCGATGGCGAGAAAGGCCGGTTATAAGGATCTTGATGATATTATTTCAAATGGTAAACGCCTGAAGCATGGAGATAAGGTGTATGCAGTCGGTATGGGTAAGACAGTGGCGCTTTTTAATCTCGGGAACGAGCCTTTTGAAAACGGTATGAATATCCTTGGAGCGCACATTGACAGTCCTAGACTTGACTTAAAGCAGAACCCTCTGTATGAAGACGGAGGAATGGCGTACCTTAATACCCATTATTATGGAGGAATCAAGAAATATCAATATGTAACGATCCCGCTTGCGCTGCACGGAGTCGTTGCGAAGACTGACGGAACTATGGTAGAGGTATCCATAGGAGAGGCGGATGACGAGCCTGTATTCACTATCACTGATATATTGATACATCTTGCGTCTGAACAGATGGAAAAAAAGGCTAATAAGGCTGTGGAGGGGGAGAGTCTTGATGTACTTGTCGGCTCGATACCCGTGAAGTCTAAGGAAAAGGATCCGGTAAAGAGCAATATTGTCAAACTTCTGAAGGAGAAGTATGCTATGGCGGAAGAAGACTTTATGTCGGCCGAGATAGAAGTTGTGCCTGCAGGAAAGGCAAGAAGTCTGGGGCTTGATGAGTCGATGGTTTTATCCTATGGTCAGGATGACAGGGTTTGCGCATATACTTCGCTTGTGGCATTTCTCTCAACACCTGATGTGGAAAGAACGGGCGTATGCCTTCTGGTGGATAAGGAGGAAATAGGCTCTGTCGGGGCGACCGGAATGAGATCAAGGTTCTTTGAGAATACGCTTGCGGAGGTAATGAATGCAGCGGGAGCGTATAACGACCTTGCGATGCGAAGGACACTGCAGAATTCCAAAATGCTTTCCTCCGATGTGTCCGCGTCATTTGATCCGCTTTACGCAAATGTGTTTGACAAGCAGAACTCAGCATATTTCGGGCATGGGGTGGTGTTTAATAAATACACAGGCTCCAGGGGAAAGAGCGGTTCCAATGATGCCAACGCGGAGTTCATGGCGGAGATAAGGGGGATCCTTGACGCGAGAAATGTCAGGTATCAGACCTGTGAGCTTGGAAAGGTAGATGCCGGAGGAGGCGGAACTATAGCATATATAATGGCATTGTACGGTATGGATGTGATCGACTGCGGCGTAGCGGTTCTCTCCATGCATGCGCCTTATGAAGTAACAAGCAAATCGGACATATATGAGGCAACTAAGGCATACAGGGCATTTTTGCTGGCTTAGGTGATTTAAGAGGTTCCATATGAACAGACGCACGGTGGCACTGCTCGTTCCCGAGCTTTATAACGAGTACTTTGACGGGGTTGTCAGAGGAGCCAAGATGGCAGCGGCGGAAAAGAAGATAAACCTGCTTATAATAGTGGGCGGAAAATACGGTGAGGATCTTTCCGAAAACGTATTGTACCATCTTGCGGATCAGAGGAGTATTGACGCGATCGCGGCACCCACCGGAACGATCATAGTAGATGTCGCTGATTTTGACTCTTTCATGAAAGAAACGGAAGGAAAACCCCAGCTCCTGCTGTCAGACAAGCATGAGGGCATACCATGTATCTATTATGATAATACGACCGGTATCAGGGAAGCTATGGATTACCTTATAGGAGAAAAGGGATGCGCCAGGATACTTATGTTTGCCGGACCCGAGTATTCCGCTGACGGAGAGGAAAGGCTTGCCGAGTATCGCAGATGCATGGAGGAAGCAAGACTCCATGTAGAAGACAGAATGGTTGTAAGAGGGAACCATACGGAGGATTGTCTGGAGGAAGCGAGACGGCTTGTAGAAGCAAATCCCGGAGCTGATGCCATAGTATGCAGCAATGACAGACAGGCACAGGCTCTGTATCGCGCTTTGAGGGAGAAAGACATAAGGATCGGCACAGATATCTTTGTAACCGGGTTTGACGATCTGAGTGAGAGCTCATATATGGATCCGCCGCTTGCTTCCGTCAGCGTATCTCATATAGCTCTTGGCTATGAAGCATGTACGCTTGCTGCCAGAATGGGAGACGGCGAGGAAGCACAGGACAAGGTGCTTAAATGCAGGTTTGTAAACCGTGAGTCTGCGGGATATGATCCTTATTACCAGCTCTTTAATTTTGAACGCAGGAGAAATGTCAGGACCGGAACGGTATTTGACATACCTACGCTCACATCTTCAATGGTTGATTTCATATTTACCGGTGATGCGCATGATTATCAGGCAGGGTGTCAGAGGAAGCTCCTTGAGGACTTTTTCATGAGACTGCTGGAAACCCATCTGGGAGAGGTGATAAGACGCAGGTCAATGGATGCGAGAGATTATTCGGTCACAAACATCTTTGGCCCCGGAAGTACTGAGAATATAGACTGTGACAGGCTTTTCAGAGTGCTTGACAGCGTATACAGGGTTTATTGCGCCAGGGAGATGTCAGAGACATCGAGGATGGAGCTTTCAAATCTGATCGCCAGGATAAAGAGCACTGTGGCGGAGAGTCTCGAGCGGATGACCGGAAACACAAGAAAACTCGTTGATTCAAGACATGATTCCATAGGACGCTTTTCAAAGAAGCTTTTGGATATAGACCCCGAGGGTGAAGAGAGATATGGGGAGCTTATGGAAGCACTCAAGATCATAGGTGTCATGAATGCGAGCATCTTCTTATATGAAAAGCCCATACGCCAGGTGAAGGGTGAAAGGTTTGAGATACCGGATAAGCTGTACCTAAAAGCGTACCGTGACCGGACGGGCGTGCACATGGTGGATGAAGCGCATCAGGAAACCGATACGGCTGATGTCATGGATCACAGGTATCTGGAGGGAGGCATGAGTCACAGCTTTTTTGCCATGGCACTGCATTACGGCGGGTATCAAAGAGGGATAATGCTGATAGATATTGATGAGGAGTATCATGCGAGCTATCAGATAATCAATAATGAGATTAATCTGGTAGTGAGCCACTTTAAGCTATGATAAATTTCGAGGAAGAGCTGAACAACAGGCAGCTGGAGGCTGTCAGAGCTACAGAGGGACCGGTGCTGATACTGGCGGGAGCCGGATCGGGAAAGACGAGGGCACTGACCTACAGAGCCGCATATCTTATGGAAGAGCTGGGAGTAAAGCCGTGGAGCATCCTGGCTCTTACTTTTACAAACAAAGCGGCGAGAGAAATGAAAGAGCGGGTGGCGGCCATGTGTCCTGAAGCGATGAGGGATATCACGGTCTCGACCTTTCACTCACTCTGCCTTCGTATTCTGTTTACGGAAGCTGACAGACTTGGCTATGGCAGAAACTTTGAGATAGCGGATCAGACTGACCAGAGAGCCATCGTCAGGGAGATCTGCAAGAGATTACAGATCGATACCAAACAGTATAAGGAGAAATCCCTGCTTAACGTGATCTCGGGAGCCAAGGATGAACTCAAGACCCCGGAGGACTTTGCTGCGGAGTATGAGGGCGACTTCTATATGAAGCCTTATGTAGAGGTGTACAGGGAGTATCAGAAGACTCTGAAGGCAAATGACCAGATGGATTTTGATGACCTTATCCTTAACGTTATAGAGCTGTTTAAGACATATCCTGAAGTGCTTGAATACTATCAGGATAAATTCCGCTATATCATGGTAGATGAGTATCAGGACACGAACAGGGCGCAGTTTGTATTGATCTCCCTGCTGGCAAAGAAATATAAAAACCTGTGTGTCGTGGGCGATGACGATCAGTCCATTTATGCTTTCAGGGGAGCCGATATAAGGAACATCCTTGATTTTGAAAAGATATACAAGGATGCGTATGTAGTGCGTCTGGAGCAGAATTACCGCTCTACGTCAAATATCCTTTCCGTTGCGAATCAGGTCATTGCCAATAACCGCGGACGTAAGGCCAAGGAGCTTTGGACAGAGGCGGAGGAAGGAAGAAAGATAAGGTTCAGGCAGCTTGATTCCGCGGCAGGTGAGGCAGCCTTTATTGCTGACGACATAAGGGATACGGTCGAGGCGGGAAGGGCGCATTACAGGGATTTTGCGATACTCATGCGTACCAACGTGCAGTCAAAGGAATTTGAGGATGCCTTCAGGGTAAGAGGAATAGATTATGACCTTGTGAAAGGTCTCAGATTCTGGGATACGAAGGTCATAAAGGATGTGACGGCCTTTTTGCTTACCGTGGCGATAGGAACCAACGATATGCGTACCTCACGCATCATCAATATACCGAAGAGGGGGATAGGCGCCGCGAGCCTTGAGAAGCTTACGGCATTTGCGGCATCTAACGGTATATCTCTTCTGGAGGCCTGCGGCAGACCGGAAAACGCCGGGATATCAGGCAAGGCGGGAAAAGGAATGAAGGAATTCCACGACATGATAACAGATCTTCGCGACAGGACTTCGGGAATGAAGCTTGAAGATATGCTGGACGAAGTCCTGAAGTATACGGATTACATGACTTATCTCGCGGATGAAGCGGACACGACTGAGAAGTATCTGGAACAGGAGGAATATATTAATAAGCTCAGGGATTCCTTTATCGAGTATGAGGCGGATTTTGATCCGGAGACAGGAGAGCCTTCACTTATTGATTTCATGAGGATGAACGGCGTGGAGGGGACAACTGTAGATATGGATACGGATCCCTCAAATGACGACAAGGTTCTGATCATGACTATGCACAACAGCAAGGGGCTGGAGTTTCCCCGTGTATATATGGTTGGTATGGAGGAGGGTTTATTCCCCGGATATATGGCCATTTCAAGCGGCAGCGAGGGAGATATAGAGGAAGAGAGAAGACTCTGCTATGTAGGTATCACAAGGGCTATGGAGGAGCTTACTCTTACCTGCGCGAGATCAAGGATGGTAAATGGCGAGACAAGGTATGCAACGGCTTCGAGATTCGTGAAGGAGATGCCTTTTGGACTTCTTGATATGAACATTACGCCTGAAAAGACTGAAAGACCGGTGAGGTTCAGGGACGGAAGCACGGCAGTTCCCAGAACTGTGCCAAAGAGAAGGACTCCCGGAAAAATTCAGCTCGGAAAAGACATGACTCCGGTAAAGCCGGATTATGTAAGCGGTGACAGGGTCAGACATTTTAAATTCGGTGAGGGTATCGTGCTGGATATAAAGGATGGGGGCAAGGATTATGAGGTCACTGTTGATTTTGACGGGCACGGCGTTAAAAAGATGTTCGCAGGGTTTGCTAAGCTGAAAAAGGTGTGATAGAATTATTCCACGGAGGTACTATAAGTATGAGTCTGGATAGTTTTTTTTCAAGCACAAAGGTCTGCGGCGAAAATCTTATTAATTCCATAAACGGAAAAAGGAACGAGCTTGCAAGCCAGATAAAAAGCTACAAGGATAATGCCGATATAAAGGATATTCTTGCAGCGTCAAAGCTAACTGAGATTCTTAAGAGAGATGAGGAGGAGGCTGAAATGAGGAAAAAGAGCCCTGTTGTCACCATACTTGCGGTGATTGGCGCAGTTGTAGCGGTAGCCTGCATAGCATTTGCGGTTTACAAGTATTTCACACCGGATTATCTTGATGATTTTGATGACGGTGATGATGATTTTGACGATGATGATCTCTTTGAGGACGAAGACGAAGAGGAGCCTGCAAAGACAGAGACAACAACGACAGAGGCAGCTGCAACGACAGAGACAGAGGCAAAAACGGAGGCAAATGCAGGGGCTTAACGGCTTTTGTTCTCTATGAAAAAGGGTGAAATATACGCGGGGGAAGTAAGGGAGCTTGCTTTCCCCAATAAAGGGATCGCCTGTGTGGACGGTGTGGATGTAGTAGTTAAGAACACACTTCCGGGTCAGGAGATTTCTTTTATTTTAAATAAAAATAAGCCCGGATTAAAGGAAGGCAGGCTAAAGGAGATAATCAGGGAGGCGGATACAGAGACACTTCCCGGCTGCAGCGTTTGCCGGACGTGTGGTGGCTGTGTGTATCAGACGATCCCCTATGAAGAAGAGCTGAAGCTAAAGAATAAGATGGTAAGGGATATACTCGGGAAAGCTTTGAAACAGCATCCGGATGTATTTGCGGAAACAGTCTGCGAGCAGTCGGGAGCCGGGAAGCCTGAACAGACAATGCTGGATCAAGTATACGAGGGCATTACGGGCTCGCCTGAGATCGCCGGCTACCGGAACAAGATGGAATTTTCCTTTGGCAATGAGGTTAAGGACGGCCCAATAACGCTGGGGATGCATACGCCCGGACATTTCATGGATGTTATCAATACACCGGACTGTAATATAGTGGATGGAGATTTCAGAGCGATAAGGGCTTATGTTCTGAGTCATGCCCGGGAAAACGGCCTGTCTTTTTACCACAGGTATTCCAATACCGGCTTTTTGAGGAACCTGCTGATAAGGAAAGGGATCCATACAGGGGAGATACTTGTGGACATAGTCACGACCTCTGAGAGAAGCATTGACCGGGAAGAGCTTGTCAGAGGCATCGGGGGACTTAAACTTGAAGGTACGGTTGTCGGTATACTCCATACGGTAAATGACGGCGTGGCCGATGTAGTAAAAGATGAGGGAACCGAAGTGTTTTTCGGCAGGGACTTCCTGTATGATGAGCTTCTCGGACTC
>JAFUWM010000080.1 GCA_017483425.1 Lachnospiraceae bacterium
GGATCTTCTTTCGGGAAAGAGCAAGCCTTTTGGTTTTTCCGCGGTGATAAAGCGCTGCACGATGAAAAATCCGAAGCTGCGCTACAAAAGCGCGAAAGCGGTTCGAAGGGATATCGTGATAGTAAGAAATCTGACAAGAATTGCGGCGGCTCTTATCATATTTCTTATCGGGGGCTGTATGCTTTTATTCAAAGCAAAGGAAGGCGCTTTGGATATAAACGAACAGTCAAGGATCAGGCAGGCATATGAGCAGGGTCTTATGTGCTTTTATGAGCTTGATGATTACGAGGCGGCCGGCAGATATTTAGCTGAGGTTTCGGAAAATGAGTATCCCGAGGCAAAGTATTATATTGAGCTTTCGTCTCTTATATCAGGCGGAGATGATTCCGGTAAGCTTGCTGATATACTTAAAAGCTTTGAGAGTTTTAATGAAGATACCATATCAAAGGAAGATCCCGTCCGCTATATAGAGAATGTGTTTTGCATAGCCAAGGTATATATTTCATATGATACCGGCGGGGACAGATTTGACAAAGCATTTGCGATCGTTTCGCGGATACTTGGAAAGTGTGAAAAAAGCGGATACAGAGAAGACGCGCTGAAGCTTATTATAAATATACTCATTTTGCAGGGAAGATCAGATGAAAGCATCAGGACACGCTGCTATCATGAGGCAATAGGATATATTGAGGAGCTGATCTCACTTCCGGAGAGTGAAGATGATGCTTCGGTCATAGCGAGATACATGGATGAGGCGTCGTTATATACAGAACGAGGGGAAAATGAAAAGGCAATAGAGGTATATGAGAATACGGAATCGCTTTTCCCTTACGATCCGGGCATCAGATACTTTGCGCATCTGTCACTTCTGATACAGTCAGGCGCCGACGCTTCCAAAATCCGTTCTCTTTGGGATGCGATAGAAAAAGTGGAGGGAATAGAAACCGACAGCAATTATGAAAAGATGAAAGAGCGTATGGAGGGGTATGAGGGATAATATTTACAAATTATCTATTGTCCCGTATTATATTACAGCCTATCCCACAACCTGCATGATAGATCGTGACGGGAATGTCTTTGGCTATATACCGGGCAGTCTGACGAAGGATATAATGGAGGATATCATCAGGCAGACATTGGACGCTGCTTATTAAAAACGGGGGAGAGCATATGGACGATAAGGAAAAGGGGCTCATATGGGAAGAAGTGAGCTGTGAGCATATAGTACAGAATGAATGGATAGATTTCCGGAAATCGGCATACAGGTTTCCGGACGGTTCAGTATTTGAGCCATATTACAGTTACAGCAGGAGGGACTATGTGGTAATCGTGGCGTCTGATACCGATGGCAGATATATCTGCGTGAAGCAGTTCAGGCAGGGAATAAAGGAAGTTACCACAGAGTTTCCTGCGGGCGGCATAGAGCGGGATGACGGCGTGGAGTATGGAAACGGGAGGGCATATGCGGAGGATGCCCTTGCAGCGGCCCGAAGAGAGCTTAAGGAGGAAACAGGATACGAATCCGATGAGTGGGAGCATTTGCTTACGGTACCATCAAATGCTACTATAGCTGATAACTATGCGTATATCTATAAAGCCGGAAACTGCCGTAAGGTTACAGGACAGGATCTGGATGAAACGGAGTTTCTGAACGTGGAACTATATGAACCGGATAAGATTGAAAAGTTGATAAAGGAAGGCAGGTTCCAGCAGAGTGTTCATATTATGGCCTGGCTTTTATCAAGAAGGACAACACCTGAATTTCCACAATGATTGGATATTTGATGGAGTTAAGATGATCCATAAATAAGGCATTAAGCCGGATGAAAAAATATAAAAGGAGGCAGCAAATGGAAATCAAAGCAGTTAAATTCAGAAAAGACGGATTCTATTCACAGCCGTTTGTCATTGGCGGTGAGGAAGGCGCAGATAAGTTTGATCCCAATGTAAGGTATCGCGGCAGTCTGCAGAATTATCTGATCGATACCGGGGATGAGGTGATCCTTGTGGATACGGGTCTGCCGGCAGGGACGCCGGAGGAGGTGCCGGATGAGAACAGCGCTCTGTTTACGGGAAAGGACATCTGCAGCTACATGGAGGCATTTGCCGCATTGGGCTACAAGCCGGAGCAGGTGACGAAGATACTTCTCACTCATAAGCACGGGGATCATTCGGGAGAACTGAAGTCTTTCCCTAATGCGAAGATCTATGTAAATGAAGATGAGCTTTCCGCAGACGAGCTTCAGGGTATATCGAACCTTGTTCCCGTGAAGTACACCGACGGAGCTTATTATAACTTTCCCGACAGCCAGAAGATCATA
>JAFUWM010000081.1 GCA_017483425.1 Lachnospiraceae bacterium
AGTTTTAGTTAAAAATAGAATTTTAGTAAAGTAATGCTCAAAATCACTTAAAAAATGAAAAAGATGTTTCACAGAAAACCGTTGCACCACTTTGATCCATGAATATAATGTAGATAGGGGTTAAAGTCAGTCATAGGGTAATATCCCTGATAAAGAGAGGTTTGGTTATATGACAGCAGAAAAGCAATGTCCTAAGGACATGATAAACAACAAGAACATAGGAACTTACATGACTTGGAAGGATATAGTGCAAAAATATCCCGACAGGTGGGTTTATCTGACGGATTATGAAATGGACAAAAACGACCGGATTATCGGCGGTATTCTGACGGTTGTATGTAGAGAACCGGAGATTCGACTTATTACAGATATCATCACAGGCAGTCATAAAGGCGGCATTTTTGATAGGACAACA
Source organism: Lachnospiraceae bacterium (assembly GCA_017483425.1). GTDB lineage: Bacteria > Bacillota > Clostridia > Lachnospirales > Lachnospiraceae > NK4A144. Next base: position 416 of record JAFUWM010000081.1, read on the forward strand.
GAGTTGCCCGGCAACATTCTGTGGGTGGAGTAAGAAATGACTAGCTGATTTTACTGAATTCAGCGAGAGTTGACTTTATCTTGGTCTCATCCTCCGCAGTTGAATGAGAACATGAGCATGGCTGAAGGGTCATGCTCTTTTTTCGTGGCATGGAACATCATCAGGCACAATATCTAGTGGATAGATGTTGATTTCAAAAAAATATATAATTGTCACATGCAGAACGATAGGGTTAAATTCATTAAAAGAATGCTTGTGACGATTCCTGTCATATTGTCGTTGGTGGCAATAGTTCTTTCGATCGTTACCATGATAAATGTGGTTGACATAAATCGGAGGCTTCGCAGCGTTTCATTAAACAGCTATGTCGAGCAGACCCTTGTTTCAAATAACTATATTGTCGGGAAATCTGATTCTTCAAAGAGTGCAGCCGGAAATATAGTGACTTTCGGGCAGAGCGCCGCGGAGCAGGAAAAGGATGATGCCATAAGGGTGTATCTGACCTTTGATGACGGGCCAAGTTCTAATACGGGAGAAATTCTTAATATATTAAAAAGACATAATGTCAAAGCGACTTTTTTTGTGAACGGACCTGCTTCGGAGGATCCGGGGCTTGAGCCGCTTTACAAGAGGATAGTCAATGAGGGGAATGCGATAGGCATGCATTCCTATTCCCATAAATATAATGAGATATACGCTTCAAAAGAGGCGTTTGAAACTGACCTTGATAAAATACACTCGCTAATCTATAATGAAACAGGTGTGGATACGAAGCTGTACCGTTTCCCCGGCGGCAGCGGTAATACCGTAAGCAGGGTGCCTATGAGCGATTTTGCGGATATCCTTCACGGGAGGGGATACGAGTACTATGACTGGAACATATATCCCGGAGACCGGACAGGGAAATCATATCCCGAGAAAGCCATAATCGAGGGTGTTCTGGGGAATATAAACGAGTACCGGTCGGCTATCGTGCTGCTGCATGATTCGGATAATCATGACAGTACGGTGGATGCTCTTCCCGAGATAGTGGAGGATCTTTTGGCTCGGGACGTGAAGTTTTGTGTGATTGATGAAACCACACCTGTCATCCAGCAGGTGGTGTACTAGAAAAAGCATTTCAGAGGAGGAAGGAATCAGATGGGTTTTTTCAAAGATTTTAAGGATGATCTTTCTCAGGCTGTGGACGAACTGGCAAGTGAAGGCGCAGCAGCCGGCGCGGCACAAAACACGGATGCGCTTGCGCAGGAACTTATAGACGGGGCAAATGTGGCAGCCGCGGAGCCTGTTATACCTGATCTCGTGGCGGAGGAGCCTGAGCAGATAGATCTGGCGCAGCTTTCATTCATGGATCTTGATGTGTCCGCAGGAGGTGACGATACGCTTACAGAGGATGACATAGATATCCTGGCTGCGGCAGAGAATATTGTTACCGAGGCCGAGAGTCTCGACGGGCTTGATGAGCTTGGCGGGTTGGAGGATGAAGACAGCTTCAATGATGTGAGCTTCGGTGTATCTGAGGATTCGCCCGAGGTTGAGGAGATACCGGATGAGCCGCTCGCTGATGAAGCACTACCGTCAGTGCTTGAGTTTGAGCCGGAACCCGAGCCAATCATAGAACCTGAGCCGGAGATCCCTGCGGAGCCAGAGCCTGAGATAGAGCCGGAGCCCATACCGGAGATCCCTGTGGAACCCGAACCGGTTATAGAACCGGAGCCCATACCGGAGATCCCTGCAGAGCCCGAGCCGGTCATAGAGCCGGAGCCGGTAATCGAGCCCGAACCCGAGATTCCCGTAGAACCGGAGATACCGGTTGAGTCCATACCCGAGGTTGTTTTTGAGCCTGAGCCGGAACCTGAGCCTGAGCCGGAACCCGCAGCGGAAGAAGAGGACGAAGCTCCCATCGCGTTCCAGACCGAGGAGGATACGGGAACTGCGGAGGAGGATGATGCGGCAAGCATATTGCTCGCAAGTGATGATACAGAAGACAGTTACACCGAAAACACAGAGGCTACATCTATATTTGAGGAGAATGCAAAAATGAGTGAAGAAGTGAAGGAATTTGACATCGAGGACGGACCTGCAACAGACGAGTCATCTGTTATCACGCAGGGGATGACGATCAATGGAGACGTGACATCCGAAGGATCTCTTGAGGTGATAGGCACGATAAAGGGCAATATCGCCATCAAGGGCAAGCTCACTATTTCAGGATCGATCACCGGAGACTCGAGAGCGGGAGAGATATTTGCTGATTCCGCAAAGATCACCGGAGAGATAAACAGCACAGGCTCCGTCAAGATCGGACAGGCATCGGTAATACTCGGAAATGTCACCGGAACATCCGCAGTTATAGCGGGAGCGATAAAAGGCGATATAGATGTGCATGGTCCCGTGATACTTGATACTTCCGCGATAGTCATGGGTGATATCAAGTCAAAGTCAGTACAGATAAATAACGGAGCGGTAATTGAAGGACATTGCTCACAGTGCTACGCGGATGTGAGCCCGACATCATTCTTTCAAGATATAAAGGGGTAATTGCTTATGGCAAAGCGCATACTGCTTAAGCTGTCAGGCGAGGCAATGGCGGGTGATAAAAAGACCGGATTTGACGAGCCTACGGTAAAAAGAGTAGCAATGCAGGTAAAGAAGCTTACCGACGGGGGTACGGAGGTAGGCATAGTCATCGGAGGCGGTAATTTCTGGAGAGGCAGGTCATCGGAAAGTATTGACCGTACCAAGGCTGACCAGATAGGTATGCTCGCCACTGTCATGAACTGCATATATGTCTCTGAGATATTCAGGACAGAGGGCATGATGACGAGCATACTGACGCCGTTTGAGGTAGGCTCCATGACAAAGCTCTTCTCAAAGGACAGGGCGAATAAATACTTCTCCAAGGGACAGGTCGTATTTTTTGCCGGAGGTACGGGACATCCGTATTTCTCGACGGATACGGGAGTCGTACTCAGGGCTATCGAGGTAGAGGCTGATGTGATACTGCTCGCAAAAGCGATAGACGGTGTCTACGACAGCGATCCGAAGTCGAATCCTGACGCAAAGAAATATGACGAGCTTTCGATAGAGGAGATAGTGGAGAAAAAGCTTCAGGTCATTGATCTCACGGCATCAATGATGGCACTGGAAAATAAAGTGCCGATGATAGTATTCGGTCTTGACGAAAAAGACAGTATCATCAGGGCGGCCAATGATGAGAAGATAGGTACAAGGATAACGGTTTAGGGGGTACAGACATGGACGAAAGGTTAAGCAAATATGAGACCAAGATGCAGAAATCACTTGATAATCTTGGATCTGAGTACGCAGCGATAAGGGCAGGCAGGGCAAACCCGCATATCCTTGACAGGGTAATGGTTGATTATTACGGTACGCCCACACCCGTGGCACAGGTGGGAAACATAGCGATCCCTGAGGCTCGCATCATCACCATAACCCCCTGGGACAAGAGCATGGTAAAGGCCGTGATAAAGGCGATAGAGACTTCCGATATCGGAATCAATCCCGGAAATGACGGCTCGACCATAAGGCTTGTATTCCCGGAGCTTTCTGAGGAGAGAAGAAAAGATCTCACCAAGGATGTAAAGAAAAAGGCCGAGGAGTGCAAGGTAGCTATCAGAAATATAAGGCGTGACGGAAATGACGATGTAAAGAAGCTTACAAAGACCGAGGATATGTCCGAGGACGCTGTAAAGGATCTGCAGGATCAGCTTCAGAAGATCACCGATAAGTATATCAAGAAGGTAGATGAGGCATCAGCTGCAAAAGAGAAGGAAATCATGACGGTATGACGGCGGAAATTCCTGCGGACGGGCAGGGACTAATCGTCGAAAACGTGCCCCGGCATGTCGCGATAATACTTGACGGAAACGGCAGGTGGGCAAAGAAAAGAGGGATGCCGAGGACATACGGGCTCAAGGTCGGCGCGGAGAATGTAGAAACTATCTGCAGGGAGGCGTGGGATATCGGGATCAAATATCTCACGGTCTACGCTTTCTCCACCGAGAACTGGTCGAGGCCGGAGGATGAGGTCTCTACTTTGATGAAGCTTTTCGGAAGCTATATCAAAAGCACTTTCAAGACAGCTCCAAAAAACAATATGAGGGTACGTTTCATTGGAGATCTGTCACGGTTTACTCCGAAGCTCAGGGATTCCATGAAAGAGCTTGAAGAATTTACGAGTACCCTGAC
>JAFUWM010000082.1 GCA_017483425.1 Lachnospiraceae bacterium
CCCTCAAAATATGACGGTTATCTGATTTGCTTCTTCCTCAGTAATATCCTCGTAATCCCAGTCTTCTCCGCAAAAGATGCAGAGTGCTTCTCGTTCTTCAGACCATGTTCCGTCACGTTTCTTTCGTTCCATAAGACCATGATTATATCGGTAAACTCTCTCGGCAGTCATTTTGTCACGGTCTAATTCATATGCTATCCAAAATACATCGTTAGCCATTATCCATTACTCCATATTGCTATAGTCACATGCCCTGCAAAGCATCCTCGCCTTTTCTATATCTGGCACTTCGTTTAACTCTCGCGTTGATTCCACCTTAAAGAGGCCAAGCAAGCACATAGCTGAGTCGTAGCATAAATCAGGGTCAATCACCTTTCCATATACAGGACACATATGCTCAGATTCATGATTTATCGCCATATAATCCACCTACCTATCATCAAAAATGGCATCTATTGCCTCTATCTCATCAATCCAATGAAGGCTATCTCTTTTCACCGGTTTTGCTGGTTTACAGGACTCAACAATCTTAAGATTAGGGTCACTGCCATATTTACGGCGCAGCTCCCTGCGCTCTTCTTCTGTAGTAACAATCTTTTCTATGCCATTCCTTGTCTTAACGCTCATAACAGCTATATCAAAAGGCATTCTCATATCCACGCCCTTGAAAAGCTTTTTCGTCTTTCTATCAGCAATTCCTATGATATATTTTGTCTTCTCAGGTGGGTAAGGAGCATCCTTTTCGGTACAGATATCTACTCCCGCGACAATAGCAGGCTTGTCAGGCTCATTTGGCACCGGAACCATTACAACATCATTGACCTTTATGTACTTGTCCTTTGTCAAATAGCAATATGTCTTCCCTCCGCCCTCAAAGCAAACAGAAAGATATATGTACTTCTTAGATCCAAACAGTCCCATCCCTATTTCCTTTCCGATCCAGACAATAATACTTCCAGTTCAGAGATTGTGTTTTCGTCAGCAGAAATAGAGCAACCATAATTAAAATCTGCGCACAAATCGAAACTAAGATCTCCAAACTTGCACTTATAGATGTCACAATACGGCATCAGCTCAGCTTTTCCAATTTCAACACCTTTCGCTGCCAAATACTCCACAACAAGCTTCGTCTCTTCCTCCACAGAAGTCCGAGAAGGAAGCCTAAACTCAAGATGAGTATCATCGCCATCTAACTTATAAACCTGCATTGAATCACCTCATGCTTTCGGATATAGTTATTTTATCTTACATCCTAAGCATAATCTTTTACCTGTCCTTTAAAACGGACTTTGAACCGGTTCCTGTACAAAAAATCGTAAATACCTAATATATTTATATCGTCATGCTTAAGTTTAATTATAACAAACGCTATTGTTTTTTACATTAAAAGAGCCCCGTTTCCGGAGCCCTTTCGCATAGGTTATTTCTGATAAATGTGGATCTCACCGTAGTTGATTGCACGGTTCATGTTTTCAATCTCAGCTGCCTTTACATAGACGGTAAAGCTCTGGGCTACACCCTCCTCTGTGGTAAGCTCATTGCCGGAAGAGTCAAATGCTCCTGCCACGTATACATCTTCCACATATAAGGTGAGCTCATCTGTTGCAGGATCTACAGCGTAAACATCAATGATTGCGCCCTCTCTTAGCTTTCCATTTACGCCCTTATCGAAGTTTGATACTGCGATACTTGTGATCTCATATCCGGACTTATATTTATCAAGCCTTGCATCTGTGGGCTTGATGTTACCGGAGTAAAGAATCTGACCGCTTCCAATAGGGATATTGGTATAAAAGCCTTTTTCTTTTAAGGCATTCAGAGATGTATAGGCATTCTCTGCCACTGCATTTCCATCTACCTGGATCACATCAAAATACTGATCAACTTCATCCGGTGTGATATAAGCATTTACCCGAATGTCTGCGCTGGCTACAACCACATTCTTAAGAAGGGTCTCACGCTCTGTCATCTTATCCATCACAAGATAGATGGCTGCGACTAAGACTGCCGTGATAAGAAGCGGTACAAGTACAATCTTTACTATGCCGGTCTTACTTACCGCTTTTTTCTCCTTCTTTTCTTTCCTTACTGCTTCCTTGACCTCTTTGGTATTTACCTTTTTCTCAAACATTATTTTGCCTCCTCGTAACTTTCTTCACTATTGATTTCCAAAGTACAATACAAATCTCTGCTCTTTCCTATGGGTTCGCCCCCGATAAG
>JAFUWM010000083.1 GCA_017483425.1 Lachnospiraceae bacterium
CCATCAATCTCTGATGAAAGAATTATAACTATTCATAAGTATACCACATATACAACGGTGGGCGTGTAATTATTTCGTTTTATAGTATAACTCCGCCTTTCTTCGTATCATCTCATCAACATGCGCGATATAGTCGTCCACTTCTTTGAAGTTGGCTCTGCGTTTTGTATTGCCGGCAGCATCCACTCTCTTGCTTATCGCTCCCGCGCCGAGGGCAAGTATATCCTGCACTTCCTCATTTATAAGGATATTGTACAGTCCGTAGCGGCCATCCTTTGCATAGCCGGTGTTCTCCAGATTTCCTGACATGTTTTTTTGTCTGTAGAGATAATACGGCTTCATGCCGAGGCTTACGGCACCTCTGCATGCAATAGCCATCATCTCGTCCGTATCGGCTGTTTCATCATATCCGTTTGAGTCCAACCATTCTTTCATGGCGGAGGCTCTTTTTAGCGCCAGTGAATGTATGGTTACAGAGTCAGGATCCAGCCTGGACAATTCATTGATGGTATGTTTTACATCAGAGGAACTTTCTCCCGGCAGTCCTAATATTATATCCATATTAATATCGTATTCTCCTGCTTCGCGGGCAAGATAGTATGCCTCCCTTACCTGCTCCACCGTATGCCGTCTTCCTATGGTTTCCAGTGTTTTTTGGTTCATAGTCTGCGGATTTACGGATATCCTTGTGACGCCAAAGTCATTTAAGACCGACAGCTTTTCCCGTGTAATCGAATCAGGTCTGCCTGCTTCTACCGTGACCTCCTTTGTGTCCTTAATATTAAATTCATCCTGAAGTACAGTCATAAGACTTTCAAGCTCCTCAGGAAGAAGCGCTGTAGGGGTGCCGCCTCCCACATATACCGTATCGAGTCTTCTCCCCTTCATAAGCCCCGCGCAGGATCTGATCTCACTTTCAAGAGCCTTTAAGTAGGCATCAACCCTGCTTCTGTCCTTTCCGACAGCATTACTTGTAAACGAGCAGTACAGGCATCTTGTAGGGCAAAAGGGGATATCAATGTACAAACTGTAATGATCCGGCGCTTCCAGTCCTCTCATCAGCTCTATTTCCCTGTTTGCGATCTCTATGGATAACCTGATCTTTTCATCAGAGGCCAGATAACAGCGTTTCATATCAGTCAATATCTCTTTTTCATTCATACCGGCCTCTATTCTTCTCCTTGCGAGTCTCGTCGGCCGGATCCCTGTCAAGGCTCCCCAAGGCAATTCCCGTCCGGTATATAAAGATAACGCCTCATAAACTGCTCTCTTTAACTCGTCCTTGCTATCCTTCGGTATACTGACTTCAAACATAGCACCTATATCCGATTTATAAACAAGTTTTCCACCTTTTCCACTATTTTCGGGTTTTATAACAGGATGCAATGTACCATTCAGCGAACCATCACACTGTGTTATCACGATCTCCTCACGGGGAAAAAATGCTTTTGTCAGAGCATGGATATCATCTGTATTTTTTTGTATGTCCGTCTCAATAAATATCATAGTATTTCATATCAAGTGTCTGTTTATTTGTCCCATCTATTCCAGAATTCTTTAACCGAATTATATTTGCATCCTGTTATTTTTGTGATATTCAGCCACTCTCTGGGATACATCTGTCTGTGATCCGGTTTGTCAAATCTTTCATCCAGCAGAGCGATAACACCCGTGTCGTTTTCTGTCCGTATGACTCTTCCTGCTGCCTGCAGGACTTTATTCATTCCGGGGATCTTCATTGCATAATCAAATCCATCACGCCCGTTATCATCAAAATACATCTTCAATATGTCTTTTTCATTACTTATCTGAGGAAGTCCTGTACCAACAATGATCGCTCCTATGAGACGGTTCCCTGTCAGATCTATTCCCTCCGCAAAGAGTCCTCCGAGAACACAAAATCCTATAATTCCATTCTCCTTGTCAAAGCTGTCCAGAAAAAGCTCTCTCTCCTGATCCGGCATCTCTGATGTCTGACAGATGCAATTATCGTCAGAGATTTCGGAGAATTCCCTGTATACATTCTCCAAAAACGCATAGGAGGGAAAAAACACGAGATAGTTTCCTTTCCTGCAGCCTGTGATCCCGTGGATATGCTCTGCTATCTTCCTGTATTCTTCGGGTCCGCGTCTTGTATACCTCGAAGTCACATCTGTATCAATGAATATCCCAAGCCTCTCGGGATCAAATACCGATCTTGCGTAGACCGTATAATCATCTCTTCCTCCCGCGATAAGGTCCATATAGTACGTAACCGGCAAAAGCGTTGCCGAGAAAAACACGGAAGCTCTGCCATAGGCTAAATACTCAGCAAGATTATGGGAAGGATCGACGCATAGAAGCCTGAGCCTTATATCACCCGAATCTGTCCTTTCGGTATATATCCTGTATCTTTTGTCGAGTCTGTCGCAGATATCGACAAATCCTGCGAGCTTGAAATAAAAGTCCAGGATCTCATCACTGAATTTATCCGCTTTCTTTCCGGAGTTTTCTGACACCATGCCGGAGGTCTCACTCTCCACGTTGTTTTTAGAGATCCTGAGGGGTTCCGACGCTGGCCTGGTATCTGTCAGAGTCATTTGGCTCGAGTCTCTGCCTTGGTTTCCTGTCTTCTTCCCGGATTTTCTTTTTTCCTGCATGAGCTCCAGAAACCTGCCGGCAAGTCTTGACGCGGCATCATTTACCCCGCTTATCTCAGATAGTATACTGTACTTAAGTCCGGTATTCTCATATTCTTCCGCAAGAAGCTCCATCTGTCCGATAAGGGCATTCATATAAGAGCTGAGTTTTCTGTCTATACCGCGGATAAGCCCTCTGACACGTCCCAGATTCCTTAAGCTTAAGTCAGCACTGTACATTTCCCTTGCCCGATCCACGAGGTTGTGCGCCTCATCCACAAGAAATATATAGTCTCCTGCCCGTTTTCCTTCCCCGAAAAAGTGTCTCAGAGCCACGGCCGGATCAAACACATAATTATAATCACATATTATACAGTCGGAAAACTCCGTCAGATCCCTCGCAAGCGCATAGGGACAAACCATTCCCTCCTTAGCCGCCCTTTCGATCGTATCCCTTGTAAAAGAATCCTCAGATGTGAGCAGCTTATACAATACCTCATTCACCCTGTCAAAATGTCCTTTTGCAAAATCACATTCATCCGGATTGCAATGCGGCACGGAATTTATACACGCCCTGTCTTTTCCGATTATATTGACTGATTTTAATCTGAGTCCGCCGGCAGTCCGCATCAGCTCCAATGCGTCACCTGCAGCCTTTGCGCCTATATTCTTGGCGGTAAGAAAAAAAAGATAAGAAGCGAGCCCCTCACCGGAAGCTTTTATGGCAGGATAAAGTGTCGCGAGTGTCTTGCCAGTTCCGGTAGGAGCTTCGAGAAAAAGCTTCTTTTTGTGATATATTGTTTTATATACGTCCGAGGCTAACTCTTTCTGTCCCGGCCTGTATTCATACGGAAAATCGAGGGCTTTTACAGAAGTCACCCTCAGATCCATCCATTCCGCTATATGCTGTGCCCAGGGCTTATAGCTCTCTATCAGTCCGTTGAACCATTTCTCAAGCTCACCAAATTCATGATCTGAATTAAAAAGCTTGATTTTTCTGTCTTCGATACTGACATAGGTCATTCTTACGGAGATGTCGCTAAGTCCATGCTGCTTTGCCCATATGTAGGCGTAGCACTTTGCCTGTGCCAGATGCACCTCTATCGGTTCAGCAAGCTTCGTCACATCGAGATACATTCCTTTTATTTCATCTATGGTGATGTACCCCTTATTATTGATCACTCCGTCAGCCCTGCCCTCTATGGAAAGGGTCAGTCCATCGGCAAGCGGTATGTCTTCCCTGACAGAAACCTCGGCGGAATAATCCGAGCCTGCGGCAGCCTGTATAGCCCTGTGGATCTTTGCCCCTTCGAGCATTGCCTCCACACTTCCGCCCTGTCCGCGCCTTTCATCTATGTCGCCGCTTCTTAGTATGAACTCTACCAGATTTCTTACCGATATATGAACCGTCACCGCTTCTTTCCTAAAACAGCGCCTCCGATCCCATTGGTCTTGTTTAAGGTATTTACAGCGGTTGTTCCCCCGATCTGATTACCGTTCATATCAAAGACAGAGCCGCAGTCAGGGCAAACATACCCTGTTGCTGTCCTGTTCATGAGTGTGGTACAGTACGGGCAGCGTCCGCCAACCTGAGGATCATCTCCTACCTCAGCGATCCCGCCTGATACATTCTCCAGGTTCTCATCGTCTATCGCAAATCTCTTATCCATTCTACATTACCTCCTCTATTAAATGTACTTTTTTAATATCTGACTCAGTCCGTTCGGATGCTGATACCGTAACTCGCCAAAATACGTCTCGAACGGTATCATGCTCCTACTCGTTTTATGAGTTTTTCTTATATTTATTTATACGAATCGTTCAACCGATATGGCAGCACTTATTTTCATGTCCCCCACATCGAATGATTAAGGTTCGCTCCTATAAGTAATATGTAAAAGCAGCCGTAAAGCCACATAAGGAAGATCACTATCGTGGCCAGTCCGCCGTAATAAGTGCTGTATATGCTGCTTCCCATAAAGAGAGAAAAAAAGAATGAAAACACAACCCACCCCACTGCCGAGAACACAGCCCCCGGCAATTGTCTCTTAAACCTTTGTCTCTCCGCAGGCAAAAACGCATACATTATCATGAATATGCCGACGCCGAGAGCCATTATAAATAAATATCTGAAAGAGAAGATCAGAGGCACGCTCTCCAGCACCTTTATATGCTCTACAAAGAATTCCATAATGGTTCCGCCAAAAACCAGCACCACAAAGAAAACAGCAAGATTCACTACCATCAGAAGAGTGGAAATTATTGCCCTTACCGTGAGTACAAACCCACTCTTTTTCTCCTTCACCTCATAGATCACGTTCAGGCCTCTCAAAAGAGAGAGCATTCCTCTGGCAATTGCATAAACCAGCACAGCCGCGGATATCGGAAAAATACTGTCAGCCGATGCATACGCCTGTTTTACGACGAGTACGATTATCAGATTGGCAAATTCGGGAGTAAAACCGGATATAATCTGGATAAGCTGATCATCCGTTATCCCCGTCAGCGGCAGAAGCTTCGACAGTAATATCAAAAGCGGAATCATTGCGATAAAAAAGAAAAAAGCCGTACTGGACGCGTAAGCCGCTATATCCTTATAGGACATCCCGTAGGCAAATTTAAATACAGTTTTTTTCAAACCCTGCTTTGTTATCTTCATCGAACCGGTAAAATCAGTTTCCCCCGTATTTTTCATAGAGCTCCTTAAGAGCCTCTATATCCTCCGGGCTCACTTTGTCCTTAAGCTGATCCGCCGTAGCCCCGATATCCCCTCCATTTTCAGAATATATACTTATGGCCTCTGATACAAGCCCCGAATCCGAGTACTTATCCACTATATCATTAAAGGTTTCTGAATCCTCCTCCGTCATCTCAGATTCGATCTCCTTGATACCTGTGTTTCCACCGCTCTGCTCCGATATGACCTTGTCTACCGCCTGTCTGGTAACTTCTCTCTGTATACTCTGTGTCACAGGATTGGAATTGCCGTTACCTGAGATAATGATATATCCGATAAGTCCCACCATAATGATCAGGAGGAATAAAACTATAGCTGCCCATTTCCCGGCAGAGGATTTTTTCTTTCTTTTTGCCATTTTGATCCTCTAAAATATGCTTTATGTAAACTTATTTTTTCTTCGCGGCAGATTTTATGTCAACTAGGTGTTTATAGCAACTGTAGTCCCATGCTTTCTGCTTCCTTCAGCATCTCATCCGGCCAAACCGACGACTGTACCTCTCCGATATGAGCTTTGCGAAGGAAATACATACATATCCTGGACTGGCCTATACCGCCTCCTATGGTATAAGGAAGCTTCCCCTCCAAAAGCGCCTTCTGGAACGCAAGCTCCTTTCTCTCCTCGCATCCCGCAAGCCTGAGCTGCCTTAAAAGAGCTTCCTCATCCACTCTTACGCCCATGGACGATACCTCAAAGGAAATATCAAGTACGGGATAATACACAATGATATCACCGTTCAGGCTCCAGTCATCGTAGTCGGGCGCCCTTCCGTCATGCTTCTCTCCGGATTTCAGCTTGTCTCCGATCTGTGAGACAAATACTGCCCCGTGAAGCTTCACGGCTTCCCTCTCCCTGCCCTTAGAATCAAGATCGGGATACTTGTCCTCAAGTTCCTGAGTCGTGATATAAGTAAGCTTGTCCGGGAGCTGATCCTTTATATAATCATATTTCGCTGAAATATACCTTTCGGTATCCTTCATAGCCTCATAGACCGCGTTTGCGTTTTTCTGCAAAGTCTCAAACGTCCTGTCCTTTTTCTCTATGACCTTTTCCCAGTCCCACTGGTCTACATAGATAGAATGAAGATTGTCCGTTTCTTCATCACGCCTGATCGCCGTCATATCGGTATAGAGTCCCTCTCCCGGCGCGAATCCGTATTTACCGAGCGCAAGCCTCTTCCATTTTGCAAGCGACTGGACTATCTCCACCGTAGCGCCGGTTTCGAGCACATCGAAGCTTACCGGCCTCTCCACTCCGTTTAAGTTATCATTCAGTCCTGATTCGGGCGTTACAAAAAGCGGCGCCGAGACCCTCGTCAGATTCAGATGCTTTGCGAGCGATCTCTCAAAGTGATCCTTCACATCCTTGATCCCGATCTGCGTCTCCCTTATATCCAGTGCTGATCTGTAATTCTGCGGAATATTCATTTATCTTTCATGCTCCTTTACGACAATATTAAATCTGTCTGTTAATAAGTTGCTTTATTATGTTTGATTGCTGTCAGACACTTAACCCTGCAAGATCATGTCACCACGAGATAAGCTCATATCCGTCTTCCGTGACCACGATCTGCACTTCCCACTGCGCCGAAAGACTGTCATCATCCGTATATACCGTCCAGTCATTCTCAGCGTCTATGAATATATCCGGTTTTCCCATATTCACCATAGGCTCTATCGTAAACATAAGCCCCGGAACCATGAGCATCTCCGTATTCGGCTCGGATACATAGCTGACCCATGGATCCTCATGGAAATCAAGTCCCACACCATGTCCGCCTATCTCACGCACTACCGAATACCCTTTGGACTTACAGAACTCATTGACCGCGTGTCCCATGTCCCCGAGCGTCCTCCATGGCCTGACTTCGGCCAGACCGACATTCACGGCTTCGTGTACATCCTCGACAAGCTTCCTTGCCTCAGGCTCTACCTCACCTATCATAAACATACGTGAACTGTCGGCATAGTACCCGTTCAGGATCGTGGTGCAGTCAACATTTATTATATCTCCGTCCTCCAAAATATCTTCTTCAGACGGTATCCCGTGGCATACCTGCGAATTGACGGAAGTGCACACACTTTTGGGAAAGCCCTCATATCCCAGAGTTGCGGGTATACCTCCCATATCATGAGTGATCTTTGATACCCAGTCGTCAATTTCCTGCGTTGAAATACCTGCCCTTATATGCTCCCCTACATAATCAAGGCAGGCCATATTGATAACCGCGCTCTCCTTTATCTTTGCGATCTGATCCGGGGTCTTGATGATGTCATGCCCCGGAACTTTATATCCTTTTCTCTTAAATGCAGCAACCTTATCGTCAAACGCCTCATGGCAGTTCTTATATTTAAGACCGCTGCCACACCAGCATTTACTGTTCCTTCCTAATATCATTTTCCTTTATTACCCGCAGAGCTTCTCTGCGCACCTTTCTTATTCCTGCCGTCCATATCCGCCGGAAGATTATCAATTCTCTTTCTGCAAAAGACATATCCGCCGATCAGTGTTGATATGATTATGTAAACCGCACTTGAGATCAGTATCTGCTGTACGTTTCTTGACGCAAAAAACTGCAGCGTAGTAAACTGCGACGTAATAAGTACCTTATCCTTTATTATCTTACAGATACCTATGCTCAGCGGCTCTGCACCAAGCAGCATTATTATCCTCGGCAATAATATGGTAATGATCCAAAACGCCGCAAATGCCCTGATCTTCTTATCGAAGCAGTAAAGCGACATCAGCCCCAAAGAGCATCCCGCCGCAAGTAGCGGCGCGGCACAGAGGACATTTATCGCGAAGTCCTTCACCACATCCCCTGAGAGGGTTCCCGTAGACAGCTGGAAGAACGTGGATATCCCTATAAAAAAAACAAAGGATAATACTATATACACCGCAAGCATAAGCCATGTAGCAATAAGCTTTCCTATATAGAGATGCGGTCTTCTCAGATTCTTTGTGATACTGTCCTTTATAAAGGGATCAGGATATGTCCTGCCGAATACGATATCGGCGATGAATATCGTCGTATAATACGGTAGCCAGAAGAATCCTCCGGCAAACATGATGATATTGTAGCCGTAGGTTCCGTCATTCGTACCGTACACATAATCCCTGAAAGCTATCATTGCAAGATTTGCCAGCACGCATACGACAATAATGCCTAATATATATTTACGTGAATACTGGGATTTAAGCGCTTTCTTAAACTCAGTATAAATGTATCGTATCATTTCCGTCTGTCAGTTATCGTCCACCGCATAGTTCGGGGCTTCCTTTGTGATATGTATATCATGAGGATGGCTCTCCTTGAGAGAAGCGCTTGAGATCTTGACAAACCTGCCTGTTTCCTGCAGCTTCGCTATACTGTCCGCGCCGCAGTAACCCATACCTGATCTCAGTCCTCCGATAAGCTGATACACGGTATCCTCCACTGAACCCTTGTAGGCCACGCGCCCTTCCACTCCCTCAGGCACGAGCTTCTTTGCCCCTTCCTGGAAGTATCTGTCCTTACTGCCGTTTTCCATGGCAGAGATACTCCCCATGCCTCTGTAGACCTTATATTTCCTTCCCTGGAATAACTCAAAATCACCCGGCGCCTCATCACAGCCCGCAAACATCGATCCCATCATGGTCACAGATCCGCCTGCCGCTATCGCCTTGGTGATATCGCCGGAATACTTGATTCCTCCGTCCGCTATGATCGGCACATTATACTTCTTTGCCGCTTCGTAGCAGTCCATGATAGCGGTTATCTGGGGTACGCCGATACCCGCGACCACACGGGTCGTACATATAGATCCCGGACCGATACCGACCTTTACCGCATCCGCGCCTGCCTTTATCAGAGCCTCCGTCGCGTCTCCTGTAGCCACGTTTCCGGCTATGACCTGAAGCTCAGGATATGCGTCTTTTATCATCTTTACGCACTTTATGACATTAGCGGAGTGTCCATGAGCGGAATCAAGCACAATACAGTCTACCTTAGCCTTGACCAGAGCCTCGACCCTCTCGAGCACATTAGCCGTGATGCCGACTCCGGCGCCACACAGCAGTCTCCCCTTCTCGTCCTTCGCGGAATTCGGATATTTTATCTGTTTCTCTATATCCTTGATCGTGATAAGACCTTTCAGATTTCCTTCATCATCTACTATGGGAAGCTTCTCTTTCCTTGCTTCAGCGAGGATCTTTCTTGCTTCTTCAAGGGTTATGCCCTCCTTAGCCGTGACAAGATTGTCCTTTGTCATACGGTCTCTTATTTTCTGTGTGAAGTCGGTTTCGAATTTCAGATCTCTGTTTGTGATGATTCCTACAAGCTTCCTTCCCTCTGTGACAGGGACTCCCGATATGCGAAACTTGCCCATAAGATTGTCGGCGTCTTCCAAGGTGTGATCCGGTGAAAGTGAGAAAGGATCCGTTATTACTCCGTTTTCGGAACGCTTTACCTTATCGACCTCGTCTGCCTGCGCCTCTATCGACATGTTCTTGTGTATAATGCCGATACCGCCCTGCCTTGCCATGGCTATTGCCATCCTGTTCTCGGTGACCGTATCCTTGCCGGCGCTCATCATCGGAATATTCAGTTTTATGCTCTGTGTAAGATTGGTAGTGATATCTACCTGATTTGGTATGACCTCTGAATAAGATGGAACCAGAAGTACATCGTCAAATGTGATGCCGTCTCCGATAATTCTGCTCATATTCATTCCTCCTCTGCTCAAACACCTCGCAATATAATTCTAAAAAGTATACCACAATTCCACACCCGACACCACATTTTCTTTTCAGCCCCTAATAATCAAATGCCGACAGAACGCCCCCTCTTAAGCTCCTCTATTTCCTGTTTCTGTCTTTTCATCTCTTCTTGTAGCTTCGCTATTGTTTCAGACTTCTTTTTATCACTGATCTCATATTCTTTTATAATGGCTTTCTGATCCGCTATCTCTAATTCCTGCTCCGCTATCTTGTCCCTTTTCCACTTGTCGTTTATAAGCCATTCTTCCCTTGCCCTGCATTTCTCACGAATACGCTCTTCCTCCGTGAGCTGCCATACTCCCGATATCGCTTTTCCCATTACCGCATTATTCTCCGCCAGCATCCTCATGTCCTCCCATGTCTTTGCCTTAAACAGTCTACTCCTGCTATCACTATGTTGAAAACAGCATGAGCATTATCCGTGAATGGATGATATGTTTTTGTTCATGCCTAAGACCGATCCGCCCTTGATTTGATTCAGATTATATAGCAACAGGGGAATTAAAGCAAATTCAATGTTATCAGGATGGCGCAAACGAGAAACTGGTACTCCCGCACATACCCTTTGGCATGTTTTGATTGCCCAGCCGTGTTAATTGAAAATATGGTGCGCCTGCCAGTGAATATGGTATAATAGTAGGAAATAATTTTGGAGGGACGGAGAGATCATGCAGGGGGCGATACACTCACTTGAATCTTTCGGCTCGGTGGACGGACCGGGGATAAGATATCTGATATTTCTTTATGGCTGTGCCATGAGATGTAAATACTGTCACAATGTGGATACATGGGACAGGTCGAAATGCACTCAGTTCATGGAACCGGACGAGCTTTTAGACAAGGCAGAGAGGTTCAGATCATATTGGGGAAAGGACGGAGGGATCACGGTATCAGGCGGAGAGGCTCTGCTTCAGATAGATTTCCTGCTGGAGCTTTTTAAGAAAGCAAAGGAGAGGGATATAAATACCTGCCTTGATACTTCGGCTCAGCCGTTTACGAGAGAGCAGCCGTTTTTTGGAAAGTTTGAGGAGCTCATGCAGTATACGGATCTGATACTGCTTGATATCAAGCATATTGATCCCGAGGAGCATAAGAAGCTTACAGGACATGATAACGCGAACATTCTTGACTGCGCCAGATATCTCTCTGATATAAAGAAGCCGGTATGGATCCGTCATGTGCTTGTGCCGGGGATAACAGACATCGACGAATATCTGGAGAAAACGGCGGAGTTTATCCATTCATTGGATAATGTAAAGAGGGTTGACGTATTACCATATCACACTCTGGGTGTTCATAAGTGGAGGGAGCTCGGCATCCCGTATCAGTTGGAGTATGTCGATCCGCCGACATCGGAGAGACTTCAGCATGCAAAGAACGTGCTGGGGGATGAGCACTGATATAAAGCGTACAGTTAATATAAAAGATACAGGTGTAAAAGAATGGCTAACGAAATCACAGAACAGGTAAGGATAGTACAGGAAACAGTCGCGGGTAAGGAGATCACCTTTGCTCATATCATCGGAAGACCGGCTCCGGTCATATTTCAGAAGCTTGGACTTAATCCGCAGATCGACTATGCTACATCAGCAATAGGGATAATGAATATGACCCCGCCCGAGTCGGCAGTCATAGCGTCCGATATAGCGATAAAGAGCGGCAACGTTTATCTCGGTTTTGCTGACAGATTTACGGGAACCCTGATAATCACAGGAGAGCTTGCCGATGTCAACTCTGCCCTCACGGAGATCGTTAACTATTTCCGTGATGAACTCGGATACGTAGTCTGCAAGGTGACAAAGAGATAGGTAAAGACCGGTGGCTTCGATATCTTCAAAAGAGCTGCTTGAAGAGCTCTTCCATGACAGCTACGAAAACCTGAAAGGACGCACTCTCAGGATGACCAGGCTTCGTATACCGGGCAAGGAGGTATGTCTGGCTCATGTCCTTACTCCCATTGATGACAGCATATATAAGAATCTGGGGCTGCATATAGGGGTGCATGAGGGAGAGGATCATACCGGAGAGGCCATTGGACTGATACGGTTTACACCGTGGGAGGCCGTGGTTGTCGCGGCAGATGTAGCAATGAAGGCAGCAGACATAGAGATAGGATTTATGGACAGGTTTTGCGGCTCGCTCATTATCACGGGAAGGATCGCCCAAGTCCAGACGGCTGTCGAGGAGACAGTGGCGTATTTTGGCAATCAGTTAGGCTTCAGGGCATGCGAGGTTTATAAGAGTTGAAAAAGATGTTTCTCATGGGCAGGAGCGAGGCCGGCAAAACTTCGCTGACCCAGGTTCTAAAAGGCGAAGAGCTTCACTATAAAAAGACCCAATATACAAATATTGCTGATGATATGATCGATTCACCCGGAGAGTATGCGGAGTCCAAGTATTTCAGTCTGGGGCTTGCGTGCTTTTCTTTTGAGGCGGATGTCGTTGCCATAGTACAGGCGGCGGACGAGCCTTATAATCTTTTCGGGCAGTGTCTTCACACATTCATACAACGTCCGCTCATAGGTGTTATCACAAAGACTGATTCTTCATACGCGAATGTTCCCATGATCAGGCAGTGGATGGAGGATGCCGGCTGTGAACGGATATTTGAAGTGAATAATGTGACCGGAGAGGGCGCTGAAGAACTGATTGATTATCTGAATGAAGACATGGAACCGCTGACTTTGCAGCAGGCTATGTTTAAGCAGAGTCTGGGCTTAAATGAGTGGGATCCTCTGCCGGAAGGGGTAGTTTATCCTTAGGACTGTAAAAGGTATTCCAGAAATAATATGCAATTATCTATATATTCAGAATTTGGGCTTATGGCATAGTAGCAGTCAGAATCAAAGTAGGGAAAGGTTTCGCCGTTTATGTCGGTGAAGCCTTTTTTTATGGCGGAGCTGCCGCTTATATTTACGGCGGCGGGATATTGATATTCTTTTTTTGTTGCCGGGTCTTCATAAGTCGTATATATAAGCTCATGATCCCCTGAGGTAATCTGATACATTAACTCTTCGGGAAGTACAGCGGACAGATCCGCAAAGGCTTGATAGGGGGCAAATTCCTCTATGGCTTCCTTAGGAGCGATCGTTGCGTCTATGGTACCTGCGCCATATTCCATCATGAGCCTTTGGCGGTTTGAATAAAAGCCCTGATCAAGCGAAGCAGTATCGTAATCAGCATGTAGGCTTATCTGCTCTTTGTCCGGATCGAAGTCCGTATTAAATTCCGCAAAGTCATCCAAAAGGCTTTCGTTTATAAGCTCAGTCACGTTTGAATCTATCATTATGAGATTAAAAACCGTTGGTTTGTATGTGAGACGGTTGTGTATGAAAGCTATAATGGCATAGAGCAGAATAACTGCTATGATAATCGGAACCTTGTAATAGTCCCAGATATACTGCAGTCGGTGCTTTGCATCCATTTCTTTCAGTTTATCCGTCTGTTCTTTTATCTCTTCGTTTATCATAGTGTCAGCGAGGTATTATCGGGTTTAGAATTGTGATTTGAGCACCTGCTATGGTAAAGTAACAAACTGTGCGCCTGACAATTTATGTGGTATAATCTCTTTTAATTATAGTTGACTGAACGACAGGAGGCAAATCGTGGAAGATCTTTACGTTGAATGTCTGGTGGCAAAAAAGCCCAGAGCGGTCGAGACCGTGATAAAGGGAGTTGCATACGGATTAACCGCGCTTTTTCTTATTCTCGGGTTATTAAATGTATTCTTTCTTATAGGCTTTGTGATCATGTTTATTGTCGACTTCCTTGCAGTTCCGAGACTTTCGGTTGAGTACGAGTATCTTTATGTCTCCAAGTCACTGCAGATAGACAGTATTTATTCAAAAGAGAGGCGGAAAAAGGATGTCGAGTACGACCTTGAGCAGATGGAGATATTTGCAGAGGAAGGCGCATGGCAGCTTGATGAATACAAGAATATGCAGACCGTAAGCAGGGATTTCACCTCCGGTGAGGAAGGTGTACGCCCATGGATACTTATCGTGCATAACGGACAGGCGATAGACCGGGTTAAGTTGGAGCCCAATGATGAGTTGATAAAAGTCCTTAAGACAGTCTATCCCCGAAAGGTCTTTAATATTGCCTGAGCAGCCTGATAGCAAAACCGTACTTGGTAGCGCTTTCATCACCTGCTCCTCTATAAATACAGCCCGGAACTGTATCAAGTCCCGGGCTGTGTTGTTGTTTTACTTTTCAAAAGCTATGAATTACAGCTTCTTATGGCATGTACGAGCGATAACGTCGTCCTGCTGCTCCTTGGTAAGACTGATGAACTTAACTGCATATCCGGATACGCGGATAGTGAAGTTAGCGTACTCAGGCTTCTCAGGATGTGCCTGGCAGTCAAGAAGCTTCTCTGTGCCAAATACATTGACGTTAAGGTGGTGAGCACCGTTATCAAAGTATCCGTCCATAGCGGAAACAAGCTTCTCAGCTCTCTCAGCGTCATCATGTCCGAGAGCGTCAGGGCTCATTGTCTGGGTATTTGAGATACCGTCCAGTGAGTACTCGTAAGGGATCTTTGCCACTGAATTCAGTGATGCAAGGAGTCCGCTCTGCTCTGCGCCGTATGAAGGTGATGCACCGGGTGCGAAAGGCTTGTAAGCTTCTCTTCCGTCAGGTGTAGCACCTGTTGCCTTACCATAAACAACGTTTGATGTGATTGTAAGGATAGAAGTCGTAGGCTCTGAGTTCCTGTATGTATGATACTTCTTAACCTTTGTGATGAAGGTCTTGAGCAGCCATACACCGATCTCGTCAGCCCTGTCGTCATCATTACCGTACTTAGGGAACTCTCCCTCTGTCTCAAATCCTGTAGCAAGGCCGAACTCATCACGGAGAACCTTAACCTTTGCATACTTGATAGCTGAAAGTGAATCTATGCAGTGTGAGAAGCCTGCGATACCTGTAGCGAATGTACGCCTAAGATCGGTATCGATAAGAGCCATCTCAGCAGCCTCATAGTAATACTTATCATGCATATAGTGGATAAGGTTCAGGATATTCACATAGAGTCCTGCAAGCCAGTCAAGCATCAGATCATACTTATGCATAACCTCGTCATAGTCAAGATACTCTGATGTGATAGGAGCAAGCTCGGGTCCGCACTGCATAGGCTTGCCTTCCTTATCCTTATGCTTCTCATCCTTACCGCCATTGATAGCGTACAGGAGAGCTTTCGCAAGGTTTGCTCTTGCGCCGAAGAACTGTATCTCCTTACCTGTCTGTGTAGCTGATACACAGCAGCAGATGCTGTAGTCATCGCCCCAGATAGGCTTCATGACGTCGTCATTCTCATACTGGATGGAAGATGTCATGACAGAGATCTTTGCGGCATACTTCTTGAATGCCTCTCCGAGCTGTGAGCTGTAAAGTACTGTAAGGTTGGGCTCGGGTGAAGGACCCATGTTCTCCAGTGTGTGGAGGAACCTGAAGTCGTTCTTTGTTACCATCGAGCGTCCGTCCATGCCGATACCTGCCATCTCGAGCGTAGCCCATACGGGATCACCTGAGAAGAGCTGGTTGTAAGACTCGATACGGGCAAACTTGACCATCCTGAACTTCATTGTAAGGTGATCGATAAGCTCCTGAGCCTGACTCTCTGTAAGCGTGCCTTCCTTAAGGTCTCTCTCGATATAGATATCAAGGAATGTAGAGATACGTCCGACTGACATAGCCGCGCCGTTCTGAGTCTTGATAGCTGCGAGATATCCGAAGTACAGCCACTGTATTGCTTCTTTCGCGTTATTAGCGGGCTTTGAAATGTCATAGCCATAGATCTTTGCCATTTCCTTCATGCCCTTAAGAGCCTTGATCTGATCAGCAAGCTCTTCACGAAGCCTGATGACATCGTCAGTCATATCGCCGTGGCCTGTGTTCTTCTTGTCCTGTGACTTCTTCTCAATGAGGTAATCTATACCATAAAGGGCAACTCTTCTGTAGTCACCTACGATACGTCCGCGTCCGTATGTGTCAGGAAGACCTGTAACGATATGCGTGTGACGCGCTACCTTCATTTCATCTGTGTAAGCATCAAAAACTGCCTGGTTATGAGTCTTATGATACTCGTTGAAGATCTGGTCATACTTCTCATTTACCTTGTAGCCATACTGACCGGCAGCTTCCTGAGCCATCTTGATACCGCCGTAAGGCATGAATGCTCTCTTAAGGGGCTTGTCTGTCTGCAGACCGACGATCTGCTCAAGATCCTTCATGCTCTCATCGATGTAACCGGAGCCATAAGCCGTAAGAGATGAAACGATCTCTGTCTCACAATCAAGGACTCCGCCCTTGTCTCTCTCAGCCTTCTGGATCTCCTGAAGTCTGCCCCAAAGCTTGTTTGTTGCGTCTGTCGGATCAGCAAGGAAAGACTCGTCGCCGTCATACGGTGTATAGTTGTCCTGGATGAAATCGCGGACATTTACATCGTCTGTCCAGTGCGTGCCTTTGAAGCCTCTCCATTCTTTCTCAAATGCCATAGTTTCCTCCTTACTTGATTGTAAAAAATGAATTTGATTAGTGAATTAAAATATTTTTTCCGAACGTATATAACATACGTTAGCTTCTTGTATACAATAACTTAACACCAGTGAAGATGCTTGTCAATTAACAATTCCTATGTCTTGAAAAAAGTACAGATTACTATAGAATATTCTGTTACTCCGTGCGGTTTATCGTGTCGCTGTATGTGTTCACCGGCAGGTCAAAGTTTATTGCCTGATCCTTGAGCAGCGTAATAAGATCGGAAACATTGTCTTTCGTGACATAAACCCCGAAGCCCTGTGATATAAGCTCCGGATCGGACTTCCCGTTATATATCACATCTATCATCATATCCCCTACTGCCGGACAGAAATGCGACGTCTCGTAATAATTCGTATAATCAAGCGTCACCCCGTTAAATCCGGAAAAATTCCAGTAGGGAGTAACCTCTGCAAGCTCCTCTAAAAACACCAGATAACCGTTGTCTATATCCTTTGCGTAAGTAAGGGCATGAACCGGATTTGTAAAAACCCTTAAATTTATTCCGTACTCATCACAAAGCTCCACTATCTGCCTCATATCCTCGATCGACTGCTCCCTCGGGTAGTAGTAATCAGACCACCATGCCTCCGCCCCGTCATAGTTAAAGGCCGGCGGTATTTCAAGATTCTCCGTGCCTGTATCGAGAAGCCTCATCTGATAATCAGTATCATAGTCCTTTTCCTTATTCTCTTTCATGACCTCTATGGACTGGGAAAGCGTAATCAGGTCAAAGTATCTTAAATAA
>JAFUWM010000084.1 GCA_017483425.1 Lachnospiraceae bacterium
CAATCATAAGAAGCGTATTCCCCAAGCCTTTTTGATTCAGGATTTGGCGAGAAGCCATAGATCGCGTTTTCATTAACGATTATGTCCTCCATCGCCTTTGCGTTAAGCAGAGGGCTATGCGCATAAGCAAATCCCGTGTACTTCTGCGACATCCACTCGTCAGGCGTAACCGTGCTGTATACCTTAGTCTCCGCAAATGCCGACACGCTTCCTGCAAGAAGCATCACAGTCGCAAGCAATCCTATAGCGATAGTCTTGATCCTTTTCATTCCATATTCCTCCTTTTTGTTTACATCTCATCAAGCTCATACTGCGGGGTAACGACCGGCTTACCCTCCGCATCTAACATAACCGTAAGTCCCGCATGATCCGCATGCCAGACATACAGATAATTCACGCCTGTCTTGGTATCGACTATTATGTCGTAAGTTGGCACCAACCCCTGCGAAGATACCAGCTTAAAGCGGTTTTTATTACTGTCGACTTTCTTTCCAAACATATTTTCCCCTTTCTACACATTGCGTCTCATGCATTGTCTCATGCATTATATTATCGTGAAATGACGATTTTAATAGTTTTACACGAATGGTGCCTTTTTTTACGTGAAAGGCAAATGAAACCCTATAGCTTATTTTGTAGTATTATATATAAGATGACGGCAGACTTTTATTTGAGACATTTCACAGGCTTTGCACTGCAGCTCGTTCCGGGCTGCGTGCTTCTGCTGCTTTCCTTTGACGGGGAGAGGCTCCGCAAGGGCAGGTCTTTTTCCTATGCCATGCTGATCGGTGAAGCTCTGCTTTTTTCGCTTATCTTTCCTGTGGTCAACCACTCCTCTGCTTTCTTCCATTCAAACCTGGGATCAAACCTATATATGCATATCGCCATACTCGCAGTAGCGCTCCTGTATTTTTATATGATCGCAGACTCATGGCTCAGAAAGCTTGCGTCATTGCTTTGCGTCATAGTAAATGCGGCGGTTCAGTACTCCCTTGCAAACATCCTGATGAATTTCCTGCCATTTGAAAACCAGCCTGAGGTATATTCGACAAACACCGTTATCTCTTATATCATTGTAACTGCCGTTTCTTTCCCATTCATAGTCTTGTTCTTCTGCAGGATATTCAGACCTTATCTTATGAATGCCAATATCCGTTATATGACGCTTGATCTCGTCCTGCTCCTCGGGATCAGCATTTTATACATCGTAATCCTTCCTGTGTATTCTGGTCTGTGGCAGGAGGCGGAAGATATACTCGGGATTGGCTACGGTTATTACGTCCCCTTTGTATTGCTCATGACACTCCTGCTGTCGCTCACTTTCTACAGTCTGATGAAAGTATCGCTCGTCCGTTCAAAGGAATCGGAACAGGCCATGTATAATGCCATAACGAAGCAGAGCTATGAGAATATAAAACACAGCATGGACAAGCTGCGGGAGCAGCTCCACGATGTGAGGCAGCTATTGGCTTCAATGTCCTCGATTGCCGAGAACGGGACCAGGGAAGATATCATAAGATACATATCGGAAGCCACAGAGAGGACAAAAAGAACGGATGTAAGATACTGCCTTGATCCCTGCCTGAACGGGATCTTGCAGTACTACGCCGCCATACTTGATTCTCATGACA
>JAFUWM010000085.1 GCA_017483425.1 Lachnospiraceae bacterium
AGTGCTCGGATCAAGGAGTGGAGGCTTCGTATCAGATGTACTCGGAGTCAAGAAAGCACCTACAGCCGGTGTCCTTGGCGAGAGGATGTCACCTGTAACGGGAGATGATCTGACACTGCACTTCTGGATAATGGTACTCTGCGCAGCGGGACTTATAGCGATGAGCTTCGTATACTCAGACGATGATGAGGACGAGGAAGAAGGCGAAGGAAAGAAAGCTAAGAGAAGACTTCGCAGGGCAAGAGTAAGGAAGTAGAAAATTTGCTGTAAGATTGACACAATTAAAAATGTCAGATTATATAGCAACAAACCCCCGGCATCCGCCGGGGGTTTGCATGAAAAAAGGAGGTTGCAAAAATGACACATAAGAAAGCGACAAATATCATAATAAGACTCCGCAAGGAGGGATGGAGTGGAGATAAGATAACTGAGTTCATAGGCTATATAGAGACTCACAACCCGACGGAGGAAGAATTCAACCAGTCGTCACAAAAAACAAAAGAATGAGTTTATCAGGAGTGAAATAATGGGACTTGATTCCATATACGGAGATATACTTAATGAGCATAATCTGAGGCCGTCGCACAGGGGAAATATTTCTGATCCTACGATACGGCTCGAGGGGAAGAACCCTACCTGCGGAGATGATATTTTTCTGGAGCTTAAGGTAGGAGAGGACGGTACGATAGAGGACGGAGCGTTCAGTGGATCGGGATGCGCCATCTCTCAGGCTTCGGTTGACATAATGTTGGATCTGATCATTGGAGAGCCAAAGGAGAGGGCGTTGGAGCTTTGCGGGAAATTCATGGGAATGATACACGGCAAGGCAACGGAAGATGATATTGATGATCTCGATGAGGCGGCTGTCCTGAAGGACATCTCGCATATGCCGGCGAGGGTCAAATGCGCGGTTCTCGGGTGGCATACCATGGAAGAGATGCTAAAGAATAAAGAGAGTACAGGCCCTGCGCATGGAGAGCATGGATACTGTACCACAGAGTAATAAAGGATATCGAAAAAACAGCCGCTTCAAATCGAAGCGGCTGCCTGTATTATATGGGTTTTGTGTACCTTATCAAACCTCTGAATTGAAAAGGCTGGATAAGGGGGATGTACCTGAACTGTATGATCCGTTTGCGTTATAGGAGCTTACCTTTGACATCTGGCTCTCAGCCATAGATGCGATGATACTTGCCTTATTCTCCACAACCGAAGCGTATGATCCGGATCCTGTGAAGAGGGACTTCATCGTGCTTCCGGAAGCTTTTTTGAAAGTATCCTCATCTATAGTGAGCTGTCCTTCCTCGCCTTCTTTTGTACTGGTCGTGATTCCGATCTGTGAAAGGAGAGATGAGTTCTTCTGGGTGAAAGAGATCAGTGAAAGCGTTCTGCTTGCTACAGCCGATCCGTCCTCTGCAGAGGAGCCGTTCTTTATCGCTGAATTGTAGCTGTCCACGAAGCTCTTTGCTTTTTCATAGATCTTGTCCATATTGTATGACGACTGACCCTTGGTGCCGTCAGAATATGTGACCTCGTAATCACCCTGAGCGAACAGGGAACTGTCATTGATCGCCGATGCCGCGCTCTTTAAATCCGAAGCGTAGGTCTTTAACCTTGAATACTTGGAGGCTTCCGCCTTTGCCTCGTCTGATGATGCGTAATCCGTCTCCTGCTTCCTGTAATATGCCTTTAAGAGCTTGCCATAGCTTCCGTTTTTGATGCTGGCATAGTCCCCGAGCATATTTGAAAGGGAGGTGGATTGTGTGGTTGTTGTGCCAAATAGGCTGGACATATCAAGTGACATAGTTTAATCTCCTTATCTTTGAATCGTACATCCGTGTACACACTACCCTATTGGTTATATCGGCATGGTCTCGCCAATAATCAACCCCAGGGCAGAAAAAATTAAAACAGTGAATAACCGTAACCGTTACATATTGCGTCTACAGCGACTCCCTTTTCACACAGCGGGCATTTATCTACGGGATAACTTGCGTAATCAGGAAGATCGCGGCCTGAATACAAAGACCTTATGGGGATCTCTCCGACCTGAGTCGCAAGGGAGAATATAGCCGCGACGCCTATGACTTCTCCGCCATAGAATCTGACCGATCTCACGGCACTCGATACCGTGGAACCTGTTGATGCTGTATCAATCAGGACGAGAACCTTCTTATCCTTTATCATGTGCTTATTATTCTCACGGAACATCATCTGTCCGCTGGTATTGAACTCGGGAGTAGTGATATACATGGTCTGGTGGGCGTTTGCCGAGAGCACGCCGGCCTTTGTGAGTTTATTGGCAAGGTATGATCCTACGACCTCCATATTGTTAAGGCAAAGGATAGTATCGACCACGTCAGTTGTAAGGTACATCTCCGCAAGCTCCTCGCCCGTAGCTCTTGCTTCTCTCTGTCTGGACTTCATGTCGCTCAGATCCATGTAGTAGTTGACATGAGATTTGGGAGTGATGAAGTGTCCCGGAACGTAACGGAGCACGACGTCTATATTCCTCTGGTAATCAATCTTTTTGTAATTTTCCATAGTAACCCCCTGCTGCAATGTTGATATTTGTCAGGTTTGACTTCTGACGAAAATATTATACCATAAAAACCCATTGTTGACATCAGGGAAAAACATGTGTTAAACTTCCTTAAACCGTTGATGGAGAGTGAGTAGGCGATCCCTCCTTATCATGAGAGAGCTGCAGATGGTGAGATTGCAGCGATAAGTGCTTTGCTGAATGGACTCCAGAGGGCGACCGGAAATGTCCTTATTTCGGACAGAGTATGGGAGACGGAGTGAAGGATCTTCGTGAATAAAGTCCGGCGTATGTTGGTACGCGCTAAGAGGGTGCATATATGCACCAAGCCGGGTGGCACCGCAGGTTGATATTACCTGTCCCAGCAGTAAATACTGTCAGGGACAGGTTTTTTATTTTCAAAGATAACAAAGGAGGAAAAAGAGATGTCAGAAAACAAGGTACCTTACAAGATCTATCTGGAAGAAGATGAGATGCCGAAAGCATGGTACAACCTCAGGGCGGATATGAAGAATAAACCCGCTCCGCTGCTCAACCCCGGAACGGGCAAGC
This sequence comes from Lachnospiraceae bacterium, assembly GCA_017483425.1. Taxonomy (GTDB): domain Bacteria; phylum Bacillota; class Clostridia; order Lachnospirales; family Lachnospiraceae; genus NK4A144. The sequence continues at coordinate 3,095 of JAFUWM010000085.1, forward strand.
CGCTCAGCGCGGAGGAGCTCTCGCCTATATTCTGTGAAGAGCTTGTACAGCAGGAGCTTGACGAGACTACGCCCTATATTGATATCCCGGATGAGATCAGGGAGTTTTACAGGATGTACAGGCCGTCACCTCTGGTCAGGGCATACTGCCTTGAAAAGAAGCTTGATACGCCCGCAAAGATATATTACAAGTTTGAGGGGAATAATACCAGCGGAAGCCATAAGCTGAATTCCGCCATAGCACAGGCTTACTACGCTAAGAAGCAGGGGCTTAAGGGAGTTACGACCGAGACCGGCGCGGGTCAGTGGGGGACGGCTCTTTCGATGGCATGCTCATATTTTGACCTTGACTGCAAGGTATACATGGTCAAGGTTTCTTATGAGCAGAAGCCTTTCCGCAGAGAGGTTATGAGAACCTATGGTGCGTCGGTGGTACCCTCACCGTCAGAGACAACCGATGTCGGAAAGAAGATTTTAGCCGAGCATCCCGGCACCACCGGAAGTCTGGGCTGTGCTATCTCCGAGGCTGTGGAGGTCGCTACGAAGAATCCCGGATACAGATATGTGCTCGGAAGCGTGCTGAATCAGGTGCTGCTGCACCAGTCGGTTATCGGACTTGAGACAAAGACGGCACTCGATAAGTATGATATACATCCCGATATGATAATAGGATGCGCGGGAGGCGGATCTAACCTCGGCGGACTTATTGCGCCGTTCATGGGCGAGAAGCTCAGGGGTGAAGCGGACTACCGCATTATCGCGGTCGAGCCGGCATCCTGCCCGAGCTTTACGAGAGGAAAGTTCGCATATGATTTCTGCGATACGGGAATGATCTGTCCTCTTGCAAAGATGTACACGCTCGGCAGCAGCTTTATTCCCTCACCTAATCATGCTGGCGGACTCAGGTTCCATGGCATGAGCTCGACTCTTTCACAGCTGTATCATGACGGACTGATGGAGGCTGTCAGTGTAGAGCAGACGGAGGTCTTTGAGGCGGCGGAGCAGTTTGCGAGAGTTGAGGGCATACTCCCGGCTCCGGAGAGCTCACATGCTATAAGGGTGGCTATAAATGAAGCCATGAAGTGCAAGGAGACCGGAGAGGAGAAGACGATCGTATTCGGCCTCACGGGAACAGGCTACTTCGATCTGGTCGCATACGAGAAGTACAATAACGGAGAGATGAGCGACGAGATCCCGACTGACGAGCAGATAGCGGAGTCACTCGCGAAGCTTCCCCAGATCTGAGGACTCAGAATTTTTATTTGACACGCCCTCATTCAAGTGTTAATATATCACTTGCGTCGTGAGTGGCGTGGTCAGCGGAGGTGTCGGAACTGGCAGACGAGCAAGACTAAGGATCTTGTGGGAGCAATCTCGTGTGGGTTCAAG
>JAFUWM010000086.1 GCA_017483425.1 Lachnospiraceae bacterium
AGTGTACCTGAATTCTCTGTGGAGGGAGGCTGGTACGATAAGGACATATTTGTTGAGATAAAATGTGAAGAAGGTGATATATACTATACTACAGACGGTACTGATCCGGATGAGAGCTCGACCAAGTATGAAATTCCGGTAAAGATAACGAATAGAAGCAATGACGATAATATATTTTCGGCTATCCGTGATATAGCAATGCCCGATGACTATATTCCGGATCAGAAAGTTGAAAAATGTACAGTATTAAAGGCTGTTGCTATCAAGGACGGACAGAGCAGCGGCATTATATCTGAGACGTATTTTGTTGGATTGCCGCAGGATGATTATGCTGGTATCCCTATTGTATCGGTATCTTTTTCTCCGGAAGATTTTTTCGGCTACGACAATGGAATATATGTGCTGGGGAGGGTGTACGATCGTTTTTTTGATAAATATGGATATTCTGATCCATACAAATACGCAAATTATACGCGGGAAGGACGGGGCTGGGAAAGAGAAGCCGAGATAGAATACTATACGGGACAACATAAAAAAGCCTTTGAGCAAAAGGTTGGCATACGCATACATGGCGGGTACTCAACCTCATACAATCAAAAGAGCTTTAATCTCTATGCCAGAGAGGAGTATGACGGAAATACTGCATTCAAATATGATGTATTTAATGACAAAGCCGGTAACGGTATCTGCAATAAGCTGGTACTAAGATCAGGCGGAGATAATGAAATATATGTAACTAAAATGAGGGATGTACTGATGCAGTCCCTTGTGGCAGACAGAAACATTGGAACCCAGAGAGCTGTACCCTGTAATGTATTTCTTAATGGGGAGTATTGGGGGATGTATAATCTGCAGGAGGCTGTGGCAGATTGTTACGTAGGAGAGCACTATGGGACCGACATTGGCAACGCGTTAATAATAAAAAATAACGATACAAAAGAAAGTCTGAATGATTATAAAAGCATATATCTGGATATGGTAAACTTTGCACAGACAAATGATCTCTCAAAGAATGCTAAATACAGGTATATAGAAGACCAGATAGATATCCAAAGCTATATAGATTTCTATGTGTCCGAGATCTATTCCGCCAATGCCGATCTATATTCCAATGTAGCGCTATGGCGAGCGATAGAACCGCAGGACGATATTTATAATGACGGAAAGTGGAGATGGCTTTTATATGATATGGATGAAAGCTCGGGGCTTGTCACGAGGCTTGTCAGTGCTGATGCGGATTCTTTCACGGATGACGGATATTGGGGGGAGGGGCCGTTGACCGGAGACCAGATGTTTGAGGCGCTTATAAAGAATCCGGAGTTTAAGGAAAGATTCGTGGTAAGCTTCATGGATATTGTAAACGGGAACTACGAATATGAAAAAGCCTCTGCGAAACTCCATGAAATGGCGGATATTTACAAAACCCCGGTCGTTAAATCACAAGGGAGATTCAGAGGGGAGTATGTTTATGGAGATTATCTGCCTGATAAAGCCTATATACCTCCTTATACAGGCGACGATTTTGAAAGAGATGTTGCGGTGATAGACGAATTTCTCAAAGATCGAAAGAAATATATTACAGCATATATGAAGAAAGACCTGGGACTGCAGGGCGAATTAGGAACTATACATGTGACATCTGACATTGCAGGGGCTATGGATTTAAGGATCAATTCTCTGTCCATAAAGGATTTTGAAGGGAGCTGGAACGGGGACTACTATAGTGACTATCCGGTAATGTTAAGCTGTGAACCACATGAAGGGTATCGCTTTGCCGGCTGGGAGATCAATGGAGAGATCATATCTGATGAAAGAGAGATCTCACTTATGTTGAATGCTCCTGAGACTGATATAAGAGTCAATTTGATTTGTCAATAAGGAGCATGATACCGTTAGCGCCTGTCTTTTAGGCGGTTACGGTATCAGCATCCGACCGGACTTAGTCAGATAATAAACTAGAGTTATTAGAGGAGAAAGCTCTGTATATGCTCAAAACATATATTAACTTGGCCTTTCCCGACGTCTTAAAGGATTACGTGAGCAAATATTATTTGGTAGAGGTTAACTACGACAAGGCCATCCCACAACTGCTGGAGATGCTCAACATAGACGGAATCAAATCATCCAAATTGGCAGAATAAAGGTCTTTCTGTCAATGGCTGACAGTTCTTCTCTCAGACATATAATTGCGCCTGCTCCTCTCGGAACCGAACCTTTATCCAAAATGGTAAAAGCCGATGCAATATCCCGATCGATATAGGTTTGAATATAGGAACTGTAGAATACATCCCTGTCTCGATGACCTTCTGCCATTTCGTTCCTTCCATAAGATGCTCCAGCATGGTCGTTTTCCCGACCTGTCTGGGATCAATAAGCAGGATACAGCTGTAGTCGTCGCTGATGTTCCAAATTATCTGTTCGAGCGTTCTCTTGATATAAGTCATGAAAATGCATCTCCGTCCAAAATACGATTCAATCTTCTTTTAGCCGCAATCAATGGGAATATCAAAACTTTTTTATATATTTGATACTTTTACAGGCGTGCCTATACCATGGCATTTTGCCACATTGTGATCATATAAACCGTCCTCCGTTTTTCTTGTTGGAAGAAGAGCATGCTTATGAAAGGTGAACAGTTATTTTTGATCTTGCGTCATGTTATGAAAGGATGCTTAATGTTATGAAAGGTTGATTGTTGATAGGTTTTTTGTTATACTCATCGGTAGCGTACCAGGTTCGAAAAGACCCTGAGATTCTTGAGTAAAAGATATAGTAAAAAGAAAGGAAGTTTGATTAAAATGCAGAATCCTTTTACACATACTTTCGGAATAGAACCGGAGCAATATATTTATACTGTTCAGACAGAAGAAATTCTGGAAAACTTCTCATATTCTAATCCCAGCGAGAAATGCTATATGATTACCGGAGTCCGCGGATGTGGTAAGACTGTGATGTTGTCTAAAATTGCGGAGGGTTTGGCTCTTGATAAAGGATGGATAATAATTGATCTTAATGTTACAGGGGATATGCTTTTGCAGATGGCAGCAAAGCTCGCTCAGTCTCCTTTTATACAGAAGTGCTTTGTAAAATCAAAAGTTGATATTTCGTTGGCGGGAATCAATCTGGGAATCGAGTTTGACAGGGAAAAGATATTCGATATCCATGTCCTTCTTGAAAAGATGATCGGTGTGCTCGCAAAACACGGTAAACGTATAATGATAACCTTGGACGATGTATCCGCCACGAAGGAGATGAGAGAATTTGCCCATTCTTTTCAGGGAATGCTGAGAGCAAAGCTCCCCGTGCATGTGATTATGACCGGGCTTCTTGAGAACTACCGGGAGGTGACTGATAAACAGGAGTTCAAGGATTGCACCTTTCTGACAAGAGCTTTTCAGATCCATGTCGAACCTCTGGATCTGAGTCAGATTGCGGTAGCCTATCTGAATGTATTTGATATTTCGGAGAGTGAAGCCATTAAACTGGCCAAAATGACAAGAGGCTATGCATTTGCATTCCAGGCTCTTGGCTGGCTATATTTTGAGAAAACGGTCAACGGAAGAAAAAAGAATCTGGAATTTGAATACACCAGTGAGCTGATAAAATACTGTTATGCCAGGATATGGAATGAGATGAGTGAAAAGGAAATAACCATAACGAGATCCCTTGTTGCGCTTGGTGCGGATGAGCATAAGGTGAAGAGAGAAGATGTTATCCGGGATATTCAGAAAAACCAGCCTATTTCCTCAGCCACATTCAATACTTACAGAGAAAGGCTCATAGGAAAGGGGATAATAGCCGCATCAACGAACCGGGACGGATACTATTCTATTGAACTGCCGCAATTTGGCGTGTTCGTAAGAGACTATCATGCGGACGATTAGTATAGCGTATCTTTAATTACTGGATCAAACGCTATACCGGAGCCCAGAGCTATATCCTGATAAACCAGCGTTATTAGTCGAGTTACCGCCGTGGACATGGTTTTCTTTACACCACTATTTCAAACCATTTTTGCTCAATAACTCTTTTTTTGACCAATCATGTCGCATTATTGCAAAGGTTATTGGTACTAATATAACAAGTGCTACACAAAGGGAGCAAATAGCATAGCAGCATGATGTGGTCAGTCTTAGAACCTTGTCCATGCTTCCGATATCAATAAATGATGCAAGATCAAAAATAACTGTTCACCTTTCATAAGCATGCTCTCCCTCCAACAAGAAAAACGAAGGACGGTTTATATGGCCGCAATGTGGCAAAATGCCATGGTATAAGCACGCCTGTAAAAATGCCAAATATATAATTCTCAGGACTCATATGTGTTTTCCACAAGCTTATATTCCACATCCTCATATACCGGAAAGAATGGTGAGAACAGGGCTTCCTCACTTACATTATTCACCCATATCGTTAATTCGTCCGCCTGTACCGGTAAATCCTCTGTTCCAAGGCATGTGCCATCAGAAACTGTCAGCTCTGTCACAGAACCATCAGGCAGAATGAATCTGACATCATGATATTCGCCATTATCCGTATTTTCCGGCTTCACATAGCTGGCTATACCAAAAAAACTGCTCATATGATTAAGACGTTCCGACATGAAAAACTTCAGATGACGGATCTCATTTTCATAATACCTGTAGTGCTTCTCCTTTTCCGGCCATCTGACATAGTCCATGCGGACAGAATCCCTGATTCTGTCATATGCTATATCTATATCATCATTCAATACGTTTTCAAACAGAGTCAGATTATCAGCATAAATCCCTTTTGCCTTTTCTTTATACTCCGTATAACCAAACAATACCATGTCCCAGTCGAGCCATTCTTCCTTGTCGTTGATATAATCAGGGTACTGTGTCATTTCAAGAATGGAAATATCAGGATCATAGTATAGGCCGAACGCTCCGTAAAAATTTCCTCCCGCAAGGTCATAATCCCAGCAGGGACCTGCATAAAGCCTTACTTCTCCGGGATGTGTGTAGTAATAATAACTGTGTGAAAGCGCGTCCGCATTATAAAAGTATTCCTCTACGAGAAATCTTTTTATAAAGGACTCCTCACTTATATATTCTTCATAACCCCCATTGCGTATGCTCTGATCCACCTCATTGGTTAATTCTTTTACAGACTCGATCTGCCATGCCCTCGCTTCATCAGGAATATCGACCACAAACCGTCTGCCCCCCGATATAAATTTGTTTGTTTTCTTATCATATGTATGCGGTATCTCCTTCCTGAAGAGGCAGCCGGCATCATCAGCCGTGGTTCCCGGCTCCTTGCATATAAGGTAATTACCCATATACATATCTCCAAGATATACGTCCACCCAGTCACAGTCGGTGGTGTATTCAACTTCCAGTTCGGATGCAAGATCAAGTGCCAGCTTGTTCATCATCATGGTTGGATCAAAATAGTCTGACAGCAGCGCCCATTTTTTTGACGGACTCAGTCCGCATATAGATACCTTTGAATCAAAACGCATCTCAAGAGGCTTTTTATCCGGCTGCCAGGAGTAATTCCCCCTTCCCTTGATCTCCATCCCTCTGTCCGCATAGCTCAATGTTCCATCGGCATCATATATCGATATGGATGCGTCTGTGTAGGATTCACTGGTGATCGATTCAATATTCTCGCCGTTTTCAATATCTATGAATACGCTGTATAGATTGGAGGACTTCATGAAGCACATCTTCCATGGTATCTGCTGACCGTCACCATAATCCACCAGTATATCCTGTATCTCCCCAAAGTTCGCCCTCTCCAGAAGCGTTCCGTCTGAGAGGAATATCCTCACTATATTCGAGCTTTGCTCTATCCTGTCATCGGTTATATAGGACGGCAGTAAAAAGTAGGTGACCCCGTCAGTATCTACCCCGGATATCCTGATCCCCCTTTGTTCGTCATAATAATAGTTGCCCGTCTCCCGTGATATCTCAAGTTTTCCTTTTACCTTTCCCCCCTCGTGCTGTCTGATACCAAATGCCGCAAACACGATAACAAGACATATATATGTAGCTAAGATCAAAGATTTTCTCATACCTTACTTTACCGCCACGGCATAGTTATCGTAGCTGTCATCATCTATATGAAAGTCTGCTTCGTTAAGCTCTTTTATTATATCATCATAATCATCATCTAAAAGATATATAGTACCCCCTGTCAGATCAAGGCCGTCAGGCATACCATATGTATATATGCTGTTATTCGCCCTGTCAGCATTGAACTCATACGGGGACACTCCCTCATATGCCGCAAGGAGCAGTACCTCAGCATCCTGGGTATCATCAAGTCTGCTGAGTATATGAAGCTTTTTGTCTGAGCCGTATCGCGTGCTGATATCCCTTGCCGCCTCCCCGACCTCGACAGACTGCCACAACAGAGCATGTGCTTCCGAACTCCATATGTCATGCATCAATCCGCCTCCAAAATAGTAATGAAGGAATACGATAAATAAAACGGCATACAGGGGAATAAGAAGGTAATGCAGTTTTTTTAGTCTTGAACAGGCAAACTCAACACCGTAAACGGCAAATAAGAGAAAGCAGAAATAAATCTCATTGCTCCTGTTTATATTTAACCTCCGTACTGTCAGGGATTCCAAAAAAGATATAATAAAGAATACCACTATAAGCGTTCTGTAATCATACACCCTCTTCTTAAGAGACTCTGCCATCTTTACCAGACATGTCACAAAACCGATCGTTATAAAAGGAAGCGAAATGTAGTACATCGTACCGAACTTCGCAGAGCCGTTATAAGGCCTGTCATCAGCTGTGATAAGTCTGTAGCATATCTTAATATTCTGCAGCACATGCTCCAATGTGAATTCCTCTCCGCGGAATCTGTTCATTGGAACAAAATCACTTATCACGGTACTGAACGGAGCTATTATCTCCGCGTTAACCATCTGCTCCAATGCAAGCGGGAGCCCCAGTAATACGAAAGGTATGGCAAAGCAGAGGATGTTACGAAGCCTTACCTTTTTGAGCCATATGAGATACATAACCGTGAACAGAAGGAACAATGGTTCCAGTATATAGGCGATCGCATAAGTATAAAGTGATATCCCGAATGCCATTCCGGCAGCTATATACCATGGACTCCCTCCCGAATCTATGGCAATATACAGTAAGGTCATGGAAACGAAGATCAGGCTGTGAAGCAGATAGCTCTCAAGCGCCCACCTCTCTGACATGAAAAACACCGGCCATATGATCAGAAACAGCGTTGTCACAACCCTGTACCTGTACTGTCTGAAAAGTTTACCTGCAAGCACGTATATGGCGATAAACCCCGTAAACGCACATATCACGGCAGGGAGTCTGAGTGCGTACAAGGAGAAATCAGTGAAACGGAATACTACAGAAGCGAGATAAGTATACAGTGCATTCTGACCCGAGCTGTAGTTCTTGAAGTATACCGGCATCCTTGTCGTCCATCTGTCTACCCCGTAATCCCTTATACACAGGGCATCATATCCTGTGCCTATCTCGTCGGCGTTTATTCCGTCTATCATTTTGTCAAGCTTATATAGCCTTGAAATGAGAAATAAGGCACATAATACCAAAAAAGTTCCTGCCTGGAACCTACTGTCATTCTCCATGAGCCAGGCAAGCTTGTGCATCAATGTATCCACATCATTAAGAATGTCACTTATCAAAGAACGGATCCCCGAAACGTCCCTGTTTATTGCCGTCAGATATGTCCTTCTGTTCCTTTTCATGAACATTAAAAGGATCGCCGGCACATGCGGAACGAGAGAAAGTATTAATGTGATGCCCATGTCTCCGCCGGTCATAAAGGAAATAAAGGTGTAGGGGAGGAGAATGTATACCAATACGCACCTTCTGCATACGCTTTGATCTTCAAATATCACCTGAGAAGCAACATAAGCATTAACTGCAGCGAAAATACCAAGGATCAGATATGTTGCAATGACAGACACCGGCATACTTATCCGTAATTCCCTTATAAGCGATGGAATAAACGCCGAAGATTTTCCGGGTATGCCTGTATAGCTCAGAACGGCAGTACTTATGATTATACCGGCGTATACAGGCAGGGGCTTGAAGTCTCTGTATATCAGGAAAACCGCTGTCACAAAAAGCAATGCCGCAAGCAGAAACCAGTCATTATTAAGCAGTCTGTCAGAGGATATATCAATTCCTTCTATACGAAGGCTCTCTCCCGCATAGGTTATATGTACGACATCACTGTAATTCTCCAGATACAGGGAGAATTCATACTCTGTATCGCTCTTTGACAGTTCAGCCGGAAATGACTCACCGGAACCATCCCTGAATATATATATAGGGGTATCCTCAGATGCAGTGTAATGCACCGCGACCTCGTATTCTCCCGGGAGAAGTGCCATATAAGGCGTGCTGCCCATATTACTCTCCTGATCATATGATATATCAGGAATAAAGGTTATCTCCCTGTTATTACAGCCCTTGAATACAAGCAACAGCGATACTGCAATGACAACTCCCATATATATTGTTTTAAGCTTTACGTCAATAGTGTCTGGCAATGTTATCTCCTCTAAATTAATATATCCCACTGCCGAACGGGTTGTCGGAAGTTTGTATAATGGTCAATTGTACCAAATCGCAGGTGCGATGGCTAGCCACTTTAACAGTGCCTGACTTTGTTAACACAACAAACAAAATTCCGATATCATAATTACGCCTGTAAAAGTGCCAAATATATAACAGAGCCGTTATCGATCCACATAGATAAGCTGAATGAGAGAAAAAAACATCTTTCTCCGTCTATCTGAGGCCTTACTCTAATAATCTGCTGAAACGTACAGTCAAGACACCGAAAATGTACTTCTTTGATACAGGTCTGGTGGCATACCTGACGAGATACTCCAGTCCTGAGATTCTCATGAACGGAGCAATGAATGGTGCTATTCTGGAGAATTATACGGTTGCTGAGATAAGAAAAACATGGCATAACAGTGTGAAGGAAAGTCTTATCCATTATTATCGCGATAAAGACACAAATGAAATTGACATG
>JAFUWM010000087.1 GCA_017483425.1 Lachnospiraceae bacterium
AGATCGTCTTTATAAGAGGGTTCCCATCGGAGGGCCATTGGATAATTTCAGGCTCTATGTCGTAGATGAATGCGGAAGAATATTACCGCCCGGGGTTCCGGGAGAACTCTGGATAGCGGGCTTTTCAGTGGGAAGAGGGTATCTGAACCGTCCGGAGAAAACGGCGGAGGTCTTTATCGATAATCCCTTTACGAAAGAGCCGGGCTATGAAAGGATATACCGGACGGGTGATATTGTCCGCTGGACGGAGGACGGAAGGATTGACTTTGTCGGAAGAAACGACGGGCAGGTAAAGATCCGGGGCTTCCGTATCGAGCTTACGGAGGTTGAGAATGTCATCCGGGAGTTTGAGGGCGTCCGCGATGTGACGGTGCAGGCGTTTGACGCGAAAGCCGGCGGAAAGTTCTTAGCGGCCTATGTGGCAGGGGATGGAATGATCGACAAAACAGCTCTGTGCCGGTTTATCGGGGAGAGGAAGCCGCCCTATATGGTTCCGGAGTGCATCATGCAGATCGACAGCATTCCTCTGAACCAGAACCAGAAGGTGAATAAGCGGGCTCTGCCGGAGCCCGTGATGTCGGAGGAGACGGCCGGGGAGGAGAAGGAGCGTCCGATGACGCGGTTTGAGGAGGAAATTGCCGCGGTCGTAAAGAAAACGATCGGAGACATGGAGATTTCTCCTTCGGTAAGCCTTACAAGATACGGGCTTACAAGCATCAGTGCGATCGGGCTCGTAACCACGCTTGCCGACCGCTTCCATGTGGAAATACCGGTATCGAAGCTCTTAGACGGAGCCGGGATTGTCGATATTGAAAACCTGATCTTTGAGGAATGGATGAAGCAGGGCTTTTCCATGGGGAAGACTCCTTACGAGGAAGCTTCACAGGATATCCCCAAAGAGACAGCGTATCCGTTGTCTTCGGTACAGCTTGCAGTCTACTATGACGCCATGAAGCGGGAGGAGGATACGCTCTATAATATCCCGATGTGCCTGGCGTTTGAATCGATTGACGCGCAGCGCCTTTCGGATGCGGTAAAGGCAGTAGTCAAGGCGCACGGATATATCAATACGCATTTTGCGATTATTGATGGGGCTTTATCACAGGTCAGAAACGATGCGGCAGAACCCGAGGTGCCTGTGCTTTCCATGACGGAGTCTGAGTTTTCACAATACCGGGCAGGCTTTGTACGTCCGTTTAATTTAAACGCGGGACCGCTTTACCGGTTTGTAGTGGCAGGCTGTGATGACGGAAAGACCTATCTGCTTTTTGATATTCATCATCTGGTATTCGACGGCTTTTCCAACGGCGTGCTGCTTAAGGAAATCGGCAGGGCCTACGCGGGAGAGGCACTTAAGCCTTCCGGCTATACGTATTTTGATTACGCGAAAGAGGACGCCGCTTTACGGGAGAGTCCGGCGTACCAGGAAGCGGAAGCGTATTATGACGGAATGTTTAAGGCTTTCGAAGCTCCCGCAGAGATTCCCGCAGACCGGACGCAGAGCGCGGAAAGCGGTCAGCTGAAAGAAGTTTATCAGATTGTTTTGAAGGAGACAGTGGACGCCTTCTGCCGGGAGAATGGGGTGACTCCCTCATCCTTCTTCCTTGCGGTAAGCTTCTATGTGGTTTCACGGTTTGCCGGCAGGAGGGATGTTTATCTGTCAACGATCTCTTCCGGGAGAGAGGCGTTGAAAACCCATAAGCTCTTGGGGATGTTTGTGCATACGCTGCCGCTTGCGATGAATTTTGACAAAGATCGTACGGTAAAGGAGCTGATCAATGCCTCAGATACGGCGATGAAGAACGGCATCCGTCACCAGAGCTATCCATTTGCTGAGATAGCGTCAAAGTACGGCTATACGACAGAGGTTATGTACGAGTGCCAGATCGGTATGATCGCCGAAGGCGGGGATATCGGAGGCGAAGTCTTTGAAAGTATTCCGATGAGACTTGAAACACCGAAATTTAAGGTTGTGATCGCTGTTATCGAACAGGGCGGAGAGTACGGCATTCTGATCCGTTATAACGATGCGCTCTATACGAAGGAATATATGGAGACCCTCGCGGGATCTCTGAAAACTGTGACAGAGGGGATGATCAAAGATGCGTCTGCTTCTGTAAAAACGCTTTCACTCTTAAGCAAAAAGGAAGAGGAGACAATCGAGGGCTTCAGACAAAGCGCTAAGGCGGAGATCCCCGAAAAACTCTTACACAAAGTATTTGAGAAGCAAGCAAAACTTCATCCCGATAAGACGGCCCTGATTGCCTGCGATCAGACACTTTCCTATCAGGAGTTAAACGAGACCGCAAACCGCGTCTCGTGGAATCTCATAGAACGGGGTGTAAAGCGGGGGAATGCAGTGGTTCTTCTGCTTCCGAGAAGGAGTTTTTATTTCGCTGCGATGTTTG
>JAFUWM010000088.1 GCA_017483425.1 Lachnospiraceae bacterium
ATCCTGTAAGGTGCTGAAAGTTTGAAGGACGAAAGAGTATTTCCAAAGACTTTATCTCGTTGCTTGCCCTGTCCCTATATATGATAAGAATTCTTGTGTTTGCAAGTTTTGACTTATATTCCTTGGCACATCTTATAGCGGTGTTGACAGCCTGTTCCTTTGATAAATCCATGATCAAGCTCCTTATTTCGTTTAAAAAGGGAGAGCTCGTGTCGTAACACAAGTCACTCCCTTTTAGTGGCTAATTATTACGGAGCCCATACTCCACTCGGCACTTACGTCCGCAACTGCTGTGGGAATTACGGAGCCCACACTCCACTCGGCGCTTACGTCCGCATTTACTATGGGTTTTGGTGTTAGCCCACCGATATGGCACGCCATATCTATATTGTTATTCTACATCAAAAAGGGATAATATACAATGATAATCTCACAAATCACGGCTACTGCTGTCTTTAGATCCAAGTTCTACCCTTTTAACATGCGGGCTATGCTGACGTAAATAGCCATCCATCATCTCCATCTGCTGCTCCATATCCCGTAAGTCTTTGGAAACAGCTATGTATTCGGTCTGAGCCTCGATCTTCTGCCTTTTGAGCTTTTCAATACCCTCCATGATCTGCTCATATGTAACTTTGGCAGGATCAAGCCCCTTGGATTGTATCTCCCTTTCTATGAACATTGAAGTATAAAAAGTATAAAAACCACCTTGATGCGGAGATGATAAATGCCACATAATGTGGTAAAATTATATCTGCATTAAGGCTCTTTTCTGTAATTTGAAAGGAGTTTGACATGGGAAAAGATTTGAGAGGGATCATCGGGACAAATGGATAAAACAACTAAAAACATAATGATCGTAGGAGTAGGCGGACAGGGGACGCTGCTCACCAGCAGGATACTTGGAGGTCTCATGGCAGATGCCGGATATGATGTCAAGATATCCGAGGTTCACGGGATGGCACAGCGCGGCGGCTCTGTAGTGACCTTTGTAAGATACGGGGAAAAGGTCTATGAGCCAATAGTTGAGGAGGGGCAGGCTGATGTCCTTATTGCATTTGAGAGGCTTGAAGCGCTCAGATATGCTCATTTCTTAAAAAAAGACGGAGTGCTTATCGTCAATGACGAGAGGATAGACCCGATGCCGGTTGTCACTGGCGCAGCCGTTTACCCGGAGCAGATACTGGAAAATCTCGGGAAAGATCATACCGTATATTCAATAGATGCCATGTCAGAGGCAAAGAAGCTTGGCAACCAGAGAGTCTTTAATCTGGTGGTTCTTGGCATGGCTGCAAGTCACATGGATTTCACTAAGGAGCAGTGGACTAAGATAATAGAAAAGACCGTCCCCGCAAGGACGGTCGATATCAATCTTAAAGCGTTTGAAGTCGGATATGCTTAAAAGCTTACTTCTCCGTCATGTGAGAGAAGCGATACGGATGAGACACCCTCTATAGCGCCGATACTCTTTGAAAGCGCTGAAGCGTCCTTTGTGCGGAGTTCATACACAAGCTCAAGCGAACCGTTTGCAAGCACACGAGACTTCTCTATGAATGCGTTTGTATTGCTCTTTATCGCGTCGGCTATTGCCGTATCTTTGTCCTCGGCGGAATTAACGATGAGGATCATCGGAGACTGTATCACGGGTATGCGATCCAGAACCATTATAAGAGCTGTTGCCGCAAGTGAAAGTATGATCGCGACCTCTACAAGACCCGCGCCACAGATGATACCCACGGATATCGACCAGAAGAGGAATACAAGATCCATGGGATCCTTGACTGCCGTCCTGAAACGGACTATCGACAGCGCACCTACCATACCGAGGGAGATGACCACACTCGACTGTACGGTAAGGATGATCGCCGCGGTTATTACCGACATAAGAACCAGAGAGATGTTAAAGCTCTTTGAGTAAAATGTTCTCTTCGTAAGGAACCTGTATACCAGATAGATGTACAAGCCCACGAGAAGTGAGAAAAACATCACGATAAGTATCTGTGATGTGGAGAGTTCTATGTTTGCATAGCCCTCTAAGAACGAACGTTTGAAAATGCTTGAAAAAGTTGTCATGACTGCCTCCGATTAAAATACTTTTTATTTTGGTTATTAATGTACTCTTAAAAGCCTGCCGACGTAATGGCCGGTTGCCGATGTACCTGTATAGTTAAACTTACGGGAAAGATAATACTTTGAAAAAGTCTCCCTGTGCATATGTCCTGTTTCTATCGCATGTTGGAAATGGTTAGGGAGAAAAGCGTCATACTTGACCTCCAGAAGGTTCTGTCCGGTCTCAAGGACGGGCCTTGATGCCAGCTCCCGGTCGGCGAGCAGCGCATCGAGCTCTGAGGATGAGCGGATATTTCTGTCAAAGGTTATCCTTGTATTCCCCTCTTTTGCCGCAAAAGGTGTACGCTCATATTCGACTATGACCGCAGGATGCAGCGCCTTGGTACGTATAGTAACAATAAATACGTTCAGCAGGGGAGGATTGTCATCTTCGACCCTGACTGTGCCGTCCATTATCTTAGCGAAAGTATCTTTGCTTATACGGCATGAATCCTTTGAGATCAGGTCAGCTTTTCTGCTCTTTCGTTCCAGACTGATGAAATCCGAGCTTCTGTCATATATCCTTATGCGCCATTTCTCACGCTCGTCCACACCGTCGATATTTTCCATGAGGAAAGAATCAAAATAATCATCGAAATAGAGGCTTCTGATACTGTAGAAGCCCTTGTCTCCGGTATGGGAATCCTTTTTCATGAAAGTATCAAGGCGAAGCTCTGCGGCTTTAAGCCTGAGCTCCGGTTCAATGTACTTATATTCATGCCTGTAATGTTTTTTTTCATCAAACATAGTGGAAATTATAGCACAACGGAATTATAATAACAACAAACGTAAATTAGATTCACTCAGCGAGGTACAAAATGATCTGGAATGAAACAAAGGAATGTATGACGCGTGATGAGCTTACGGATCTGCAGGGGAAAAGACTACACAAGCAGGTTGACCGCATTTATCATAACGTCGAATTTTACAGGAAGAAAATGCAGGAGAGAGGGGTTGAGCCGGGAGATATACAGACTGTGGAGGATCTGGACAAGCTTCCTTTCACGACCTATGAGGATCTCAAAAACAACTATCCGTACGGTCTGCTCGCGGTGCCGAGGCAGGAAATAGTCAGGGTTCAGGCTTCCTCGGGCACCACAGGCAAGCCTAAGGTACTGTGTTACACGAGACGTGATATAGATATCTGGTCAGAGTGTGTCGCGAGGGCTATGTCAATGGCCGGAGTCACAAGAGATGACATCATACAGGTAGGCTATGGCTACGGACTTTTCACCGGGGGACTGGGAGCGCATTACGGAGCAGAGAATCTGGGAGCCATGGTCATACCCATGTCAACAGGAAATACCAAAAAGCTCATAGACATGATGATAGACTGTGAGGTCACTGCCATAGCGTGTACGCCGTCGTATCTTCTGCATGTCGCGGAGGCGCTGGAGGAGCAGGGCCTTGTTGACAGGATCAAGCTTAAATACGCCGTATGCGGAGCGGAGCCATGGACTGATGAAATGAGAGCCCAGATAGAGCGCAGGCTTAATATCAAGGCTTATGATATCTACGGACTCACAGAGATAATGGGTCCCGGAGTCGCCTGTGACTGCAGATTCCACAAAGGACTCCATATATATGAGGATCATTTCCTTCCCGAGATCATAGATCCCGACACTCTGGAGCAGAAGCCTCACGGTGAACTGGGAGAGCTTTGCATTACGACACTTACAAAAGAGGGTATGCCGCTTTTAAGATACAGGACAAGGGATCTTACCTCGCTTGAATACGGACAGTGCGAGTGCGGCCGTACCATGGCAAGGATCCAGCGCTTCAGAGGAAGGTCGGACGACATGCTTGTCATCCGCGGAGTGAATGTATTCCCTTCACAGGTTGAGCACGCACTGCTCACGGTAGCGGGTACTACTCCTAATTACTTCATCACTGTAGACCGTGTGAATAATAACGACACCTTTGATGTCGCGATAGAGGTCGAGGAGAGATTCTTCTCTGACGAGGTAAAGAAGCTTGAGAAGCTTCGTTCAGATGTAGAGGATGCAATCCACCAGACTGTAGGGATCAAGGCAAAGGTTAAGCTTGTCGAGCCGAATGCGCTGCCGCATTCAGAGGGCAAGACCAAGCACGTTGAGGATAAGAGGAGGTTAACATAATGCTAGTAAAACAACTTTCGGTTTTTCTTGAAAACAGACCGGGGACACTCGACGAAGCCTTAAAGGTATTGAAAGAAGCGGATATAAATATGAAAGCGCTTTCGCTCGCGGATACGTCGGAATTCGGAGTCATGCGGATCATAGCGGATAAGCCGGACGAAGCAAAGCAGGCAATGAAGAACGCGGGCTATACTTCCATAGTAAACGAGGTGATCTCGGTCGAGCTTAAGTCCGAGGTAGGATATCTCGCGGGCATAGTGAAGAAGATATCGGATGCCGGAGTAAATATCGAGTATATGTATGCGGCTCCGTCAAAGGACAGCGAAGCAAAGATGCTCATAAAGACAGACGACGCTGCCAGGGCGCAGAGCGCTCTGGGCGAGTAATCCGTGAGGATAAGAGACTTCCATCCCCACGTATGGCCTGACAGTATAGCGGAGGGAGCCGTAAGGTCACTTTCTGAAAGGGCAAGTATTTCTCCGCATACGGATGGTACAGTGGAGGGTTTGAGACGGGCAATGGCGGATGCCGGCATAGCGGTTTCCGTCATACTTCCGGTTATCACAAAGACATCTCAGTTCGACAGCATTATGCGTTTCGCGGCGGAGATAAACGGGAAGTATGAAGACCTGATCTCGTTCGGGGCTGTATTTCCGGGAGATCCGGAGTATAAAGAGCACCTCAGGCTTTTAACAAACTATGGCTTCAAGGGCATTAAGCTCCATCCGGATTATCACGGAGTGGATCTGGATGCGAAGGAATCCATGGATATTATTTACGAGGCTTCTTCGCTGGAAATGATAGTCTCGGTGCATGCGGGTATTGATATAGGGCTGCCCGACAAGCCGTGCTCCACTCCGCAGATGGCAGCTCATGTGATAGATGAGATACATCCCGACAGGCTGGTGCTTGCGCATACAGGAGGCTGGAAGCTCTGGGACGATGTTGAGAGCCTGCTTGCAGGCCGTGATGTATTCATGGATCTTTCGTTCACTGACGGCTATATTGAGGATGTGCAGTGGAAGCGTATAATGCGGGCTCACGGAGCCGACAGATGTCTTTTCGGGACGGATTCGCCGTGGAGCGGACAGAAAGAGACGATAGAAAGTCTCCGCCGTCTGGATCTTACAGATGAGGAATATGAGAAGATATTGTCCGGCACGGCGGGAGCATTATTAGGATACGAAATATAAGGGGTGGCATCTTGCAGGACGTATGGCTATATTCAGACGGAAGCTCGAGAGGGAATCCCGGACCCGGTGGATACGGTACTGTTCTCAGATTCACGGACAGCAAAGGTGTCACGCATGAGAAAGAATACAGCGAAGGGTTTCCGGACACGACAAATAACAGGATGGAGCTCATGGGAGTTATCCGGGGCTTCGAGGAATTAAAAAAGCCCTGCCGCGTGCATGTGATCACGGATTCGCAGTATGTCGTAAAGGCTTTTAATGAGGGCTGGCTTGATAACTGGGTGGCGCATGACTGGAAAGGCTCGGACAAAAAGCCGGTAAAAAACATTGAACTGTGGCAGAGGCTTCTATCCGCCATACAGGGGCATGAGTACAGCTTTGAATGGGTAAAAGGCCATGCCGGACACCCCGAAAACGAACGCTGCGACAGGCTCGCTACGGAAGTGGCTGATACGGTCATTGAAAAAACACAGGTGGGTGATACAATTAGAGGATAACAGGAGCATGATACCGTTACGCCCGTATTTTGGGCGGTTACGGTATCAGCATCCGACCGGACAGAATCAGATATAAAACTGCGTTTTATAGAGGAGGTAATTGGCATGGGCATGACAAATAAGCAATTCCAAGGGTTTGTAAGATTGTCAATAGCTCAAATGAAAAGCGCTTTGGACAAGACACCTGATAACGAAGAACTGAAAGAGTTACTGAATATATTTCAGTCTATGTTGGAAGATGGTAACTGAAAGAAGCTATGAAGAAACGTACTAAGAAAAGGATAGGAATAGGCATAGCGGCTGCCGTGATCGTGGTTGCGGGTGTTCAGATATTACGGGCACA